>JAXDBV010000029.1:0-16398 GCA_034678415.1 Bacteroidales bacterium | reverse complement strand
AATATGATGATGGTAGCGATAAGTGTCTGGAGAATAAGAATGGTGCTCTCGGAAGAGGTGACCTTTAACAACAGGGGATCCAGCAATACCGCCATGGCAATCCCATAAATAACCAGCACAATGTTATTGCCGATCAGCATGGCTACAATATATTGCGCGGGATTCCTGGTGAAGACGGAAATAATACGGGCAGAAAACAACCCCTGCTTCTTGTCCAGCTCAATGCGCAGCTTGTTGGCCGAGACAAAGGCAATCTCCATCCCGGAAAAGAAGGCCGAGAAGACCAGCATTATCAGTATGGCAACCAGGTTATTCACGCCCTCCGAAGGTCTGACTGAAGTGTATCCTTCTGTTCCTTCTATAAATATACATTATTAATGAAACAGCAAACAGGATGAAAAAGACGTATCCTTTGCGAAGGCCGTTTCGTACGGATTCGTAGATCCCTCCTGCCAGGGTGACCACGGCCAGGATCAACCAGATGATCTCGAGGGCGAGTGCAGCTATCTTATTCATTTTCAATATAAAGTGTACCGGTAACCTTCCTTATCTTCCAATCGGTAAAGTCCTGGTTGGCCTCAAACCCCTCACCGAAAATCACCTCGTCAACCGTGGTTATCTTCACAAACTTGTCCGAATAAATAAGCTTTTTCTTCTCATCCCAGAACAGGATTTCGGTGTTCAGCACTTCGCCTTCCTTGTTCACGGCCACAACGTTATGCCGTGCTTCCCACAGCTCCTTTGCCTCGTAATAAATGGCATAATTGGCCTCCAGGGTAGACTGTATTTCCTCTTCCTTGCTGTAAAATTCCACATCGATCCCTTTGGGGAATTCAATATAGGGCTCCTCCTTGTTCATAGTGAACCGGTTCATCTCCGGGGCACGGATGATCAGCTGGAGCTTGGCCGAATCGGTGTACACCGTCTCAATGTTCCGTCCCGACTGGGTCGGCAGACTGCTGATCGGTGCAATGGTGTTGATCACCTCAATGTCATTTTTTACACATGAACCCAGCTGGATGAGGAGGATGAACAGAAGGCCATACCTCCTGATCCCAGGGGTAACATGCAATAATGATAAATGATCATACAACCGGTTCATTCTTCCGTGGTTAAAAATTATGTGCCACTTGTTCCTTTATTGATACTAAAGTCTAATATTCTTTCCAATCCGGTGAAAATCAGGTCGGGCCTGTGGATGAACGGATGCTTCAACCTTCCGGCAAAGAAATCGGCATCACCGCCCGTGCCGATCACCTTGAGGGCCGGGTAAGTGCTTTGCAGGTTCTCAATATACTTTTCGGCCTCAAAGATGATACCCTGCTGCACTCCTGCCACAATGGCATCGCGCGTATTTGTTGCCAGCAGCGGGTACTGTTCGCTCTCCTCCGCCAGGGGCAGCCGGCCGGTGAACTGATGAAGGGCTATGAACCGGATCCTCATGCCGGGAGATATATTCCCTCCATGATAAACCCCTGATGCATCGATAAAATCGAAGGTGATGGCAGTACCGAAGTCAATCACCAGGATGTCTTCCGATGGGAACAGGCTGCTGGCGCCGGCCACAACGGCTACACGGTCGTTGCCGAGGGTGTCGCGCGTGGTATACAGCAGCGTGAAAGGCAACGGGGTGGTGTGATCCAGTACAAGGATCGTCTCAATACCCGTTCTGAGCCGGTCGAGGATAGCCGGATCGGCCTGCCGCACCGACGACACGATGGCATGCTTCAGGCCGGGATGCTGCCGCACCATCCGCAGAATCCTGTCTGTATCAAACGCTTCCTCCACAAAACTTTCCAGAATCCTGTAACTGTCTGTAATGGCTGTCTTGACCCTCGTGTTGCCAATGTCGATGAGCAGGTACATGCACAATAATTTATGCAAAGGTAATAAATCGATTCATTTTTTGTAATCCTGAGGAGTAGTGACGGATGCCGGGCCAGGATCTTTTTGCAGGGGCTATGAAAAGATACTGCCCGGATGATTGCTCATCGGTAAAACCGTCAGGGAAGTCATCATTACAGGCATGGAACGTTCTGAACGGACAGGAGTTGTACACAGCCTTGTATGACCGGCTGAATGCACCTGTCTTGTGCATCAGATGGAGCACCACATTTCAGCATGATTGGCGGATATATCGGGATAATATGGAAAATAATTATGTAATTAACACTGAGTAAATTATTGAATTAATTATGTAAATCATTCCTGTATCTGCCGCAGAATGGTGAGGGCGTCGTCAATAGAACGGATATCGGTGACGGTGAGGGTGAGTTTGCGGGTGCTCTCCTTCATTCGATAGCGCCGTGGCTGTCGCTGCACGAATTCCAGTATGGAGGCAAACACCGGCGAACGGAAATAGGGTGATACAGGGTTGGAAATGAAATGGAGGATCATCTGCGAGTTCCGGAGGATTATCTTTTCAAATCCCATCTGCTGGGCGAGCCACCGGAGCCTTACCACATTCATCAGTTCCAGCGTCTGAGGGGGGACAGGGCCAAACCGGTCGCGCAGGTTGCCGGAGAATGCCATGAGCTGCTCCTCACTGGTAATATTGTCCATCTCGCGGTACAGCCTCATGCGTTCCGTTACATTGGAGATATATGATTCAGGAAATCGTATCTCAATGTCGGAATCGATCATACAGTCGCTCACCCATACCGGCACAGGGGTTTTATCTTTCTCGGTCACTTTCTTTTCTTCTCCTGCAAACACATCCCTGAATTCCTCCTCTTTCAGCTCATGGATTGCCTCGTCGAGGATGCGCTGGTACGTTTCAAAGCCTATTTCAGCGATGAAGCCACTCTGTTCGGCTCCCAGGAGGTTACCTGCCCCGCGGATATCAAGGTCCTGCAAGGCGATAAAGAATCCGCTGCCCAGGTCGGAGAACTCCTCAATAGCCTGCAGTCGCTGTCGTGCCTCGTGGGTGAGGGTTGACAGGGGCGGGGTGAGCAGGTAACAGTAAGCCTTGCGGTTGGAGCGTCCGACCCTGCCGCGCAGCTGGTGCAGGTCACTCAGACCATAGTTCTGGGCGTTGTTGATGAAGATGGTATTCACATTGGGTATGTCAAGCCCCGACTCAATGATGGTGGTGGCCACCAGGACATCATAGTCTCCCCTGATGAACTCGAGCATGGTCTTCTCGAGCCTGGCACCTTCCATCTGGCCGTGTGCCACGGTCACCTTCACATGAGGCACGATCTTCCGGATCATGTTTTCCACCTCATGGATACCGTTCACCCTGTTATGGATGAAGAACACCTGCCCGTTGCGTGCCACCTCCTGTTCAATGCCTTCGCGGATGATCTTTTCATTCAGGGTATGGATTTCTGTCACTATGGGATGCCGGTTGGGTGGCGGGGTATTGATAACCGACAGGTCCCTGGCGCCCATGAGGGAGAACTGTAGGGTGCGGGGGATGGGTGTGGCGGTGAGGGTCAGCGTATCCACACTCACCCTGAGGCTTTTCAGCTTCTCCTTGGCAGCCACTCCGAATTTCTGTTCCTCATCGATAATGAGCAAGCCCAGATCCCTGAACTTCACATCCTTACCCAGAAGGCGATGTGTGCCGATGATGATATCGGTCTTTCCTTCGGCCAGCTTCTTCAGGCTTTCCTTCACGGCGGAGGGCTTCTTCAGGCGGCTCACATAGTCCACAGTACAGGGGAAGCCGTTAAGGCGTTCGGTGAACGTGCTGTGGTGCTGCATAGCAAGGATGGTGGTGGGCACCAGTACGGCCACCTGCTTGCTGTCGGTCACCGCCTTGAAGGCGGCACGGATCGCGATCTCCGTCTTTCCGAATCCCACATCACCACAGATGAGATGGTCCATGGGAGACGAGACTTCCATCCCCTGCTTCACGGCACGGGTGGCGGTAAGCTGATCGGGCGTATCCTCATACATGAAGGAGGCTTCCAGTTCCTGCTGCAGATAGGTGTCGGGCGAAAAGGCAAAACCCTTCTCCATCTTCCTGGAGGCATAAAGCCTGATCAGGTCGCGGGCTATATCCTTGATCTTCTTCTTGGTCCGTTCCTTCATCTTCTGCCATGCCCCGGTGCCCAGCTTGCTGATCCGCGGCTTGCTCCCATCCGTACCGCGGTAACGGGATATCTTGTGCAGGGCATGAATGCTCACGTACAGGATGTCATTGTCCTTGTATATCAGACGGATAGCTTCCTGTGGCCTGTTGTTGTTGATGATCATCTCCAGTCCGCCGAAAATACCGATACCGTGATCCACATGCACCACGTAATCACCTGGCTTCAGGTCGTTTACCTCCTTCAGGTTCTGAACCGCCTTTCGGGTGAACATCTGCCTGAGCCTGTAACGGTGATACCGGTCGAACACCTGGTGATCGGTATAGAGGCATACCTTCAGGTCGTGATCGATAAATCCCTCATGCAAGGTCCCACTGATGGCAGTGAAACGCACCTCTTTGTCCAGGTCATGGAAGATGGTGCGAAGCCTCTCCACCTGGTTGGGATTGTCGGAGAGAAGGAAGATGCGGTAATCTTTTTGGATGTGCTGGTGAAGGTTATCGGCCAGGAGGTTGAAGTTTTTGTTGAATACTGGCTGCGGACCGGTGTTGGAGCGCAGGACAAGATCGGGCTTTGTAAAAGGCTGATGACCGAGGTCAACGGTACGGAAAGACTGTATCTCCCTTAGAAATGTGTTACCATCCATGAGGCAGAGTGGTATTTCCCTGCCCAGGTCATCGGTAAGAACGGTAACATCCTTTATTTCTTCTCTCACCTTGTCGATCTGTTCTGCGGCATAAGCGAAACAATTTGACCAGAGCATGGCATGACCGGGAAGAAGCCTGAAAAAGGGGATACGGGACTCATCCGTTGTGCAGGCTGAGACGTTTGCCGCGATGGTAAACTGTTCTAACGTTTCTTTTGACAGCTGGTCTTCGGGATTGATGGAGCGTATTGAGTCGATCTCGTTGCCCAGGAAGTCAATTCTCACGGGTGTCTCGGAGGAAAAGGAAAAAACATCGATGATGCCGCCTCGGACGGCATACTGCCCGGGTTCAGTGACGAAGTCAACCTCAACGAACATGAATTCCTTCAGCTTTTCTTCCAGCTTGCTCAGGGGGATGATGTCACCGGTATTCAGGGTGAAGGAGTATTGTTTCAGCCATTGTTCCCCGGCCATTTTCTCTGCCAGTGCATCAGGATAGGTGATGATAACCGGGTGCCTGCCGGGTTGTACAAGGACGTGCATGACTTCTGTGCGCATAACAAGACCTGAAGGATCGGGCCTGCCTTGCGCAACAGACTGTTTCCAGGAGGCGGGGAAGAAGAGCACATCGGGGAGGTTGGACATGTTCACCAGGTCGCTGTAGAAATAGGCAGCGGCCTCCCTGTCGGGTAATATGAAGACATGTGGCACCGGCTCTTCACGGCAGATGAGAGAGGGAATAACCGTTTTGGATGAACCCGCCAGGCCTGGCATGAATATCCTTTCTGCTGACAGGTGTTCATGATACATCTTCAGCACGGGATGACCGGAAAACTGCTTATGCAGGGCGGCGATCTCCATACCTCTTCATCCTCGGATAATAACGGTCGACAAAATTACGATTCTTCGGGAAACTCTCTCAGGAATTCTTCCACTTTTTCCACCATGTGGATGGATCCTACATAGAATGGCAGGCGCTGGTGAAGGGTATCAGGCTGTATGGTGAGCACACGTCTCGTGCCGTCGGAAGCTTTGCCACCGGCCTGTTCGGCGAGAAAAGCGATGGGGTTGCATTCATACAGGAGCCGCAGCTTGCCGTGGGGTGCGTTCTCTGTCTGAGGGTAGAGAAAGATACCTCCCTTGAGAAGGTTACGGTGAAAATCGGCCACCAGCGATCCCACGTACCGCGAGGTGTATGGCCTGCGCGTGGCCTCATCACGCTCCTGGCAATACTTGATGTATTTCTTCACTCCGGCCGGAAACCGGCTATAGTTGCCCTCGTTAATGGAATAAATATTCCCCGATTCCGGAGTTTTTATGTTGGGGTGCGACAGGCAGAACTCACCGATGGAGGGATCGAGGGTGAAGATGTTTACTCCATGCCCGGTGGTATATACAAGTACGGTGGATGAGCCGTATAGCACATACCCTGCAGCTACCTGTTCTGTGCCGGGCTGCATGAAATCTTCGAGCACGGCACGGGTACCTCGTTTCGACAGGCGGCGGTAGATGCAAAAGATGCTTCCCACGGAGACATTCGTATCAATATTCGACGATCCGTCGAGAGGATCGAGGGCAACAATGTACTTGCCATCCATGGCAAGATCGGTGTCGAAGGTAATGATGCCCTGGTTCTCTTCCGATGCCACACCGCAGCATTCACCGCTGGCCTTGAGAGCGGCACGGAAATGGAAATCGGCAAACACGTCGAGCTTCTTCTGCTCTTCCCCCTGAACGTTCACCTCGCCCATCTCTCCCAGGATATCAACCAGTCCCGCCTTGTTGATCTTCTTGCTTACCACCTTGGCGGCGATACCGATATGATGCAACAGTCTTGATAATTCACCCTTGGCATAGGGAAACTCGGCCTGGCGCTCAATGATGAACTCGTTCAGAGTCTTCAACATGTAGATCTTCATCAGGAAAAAGGAATGGCTGATGCTAAATTATGAATAAATCCGTTGTGCATACCTGGTTTTTTTATGCCCCTGAGCAGGTCGGCGGCTTACTGTTTATCCGTCAGATGGATGATCTCATGTGGCACCCATCGCCGTTTATTTCTCCACACTTTTGCCATCAGGGACATAAACCCATCAGCATACTCCTGAAAGGCAGTTGTGTAGCAAGGTTTTTATCATTTCATTCATGTCCGGCCCGTTATTGGTCACCATGGAGTTAGTTTTCTCAACCTTGCACAACGGCCGGATGTGCCGGGTAGTCATCCCTTTCCCCCGGGAGCCCGATTACAGATGGTTGATACTTTTTTTTGTTTATGATAAGCCGGCTCACAATGCTTTTTTATCTTTGACACGAAAAAGCATTGGTTGATGCAAGTCATAAAATTCGGGGGAGGCATCCTCAGGGATCCTTCCGGAGTAAAGGGGATAACAAGTATTCTCACCCCCTTTGATAAGAATATCGTGGTGGTTATCTCCGCTTTTGGCAAGATGACCAATGCCCTGGAGATGCTAGCGGAGCGGTACTTCCACCGCAGTCCCGCCGTGATGGAGAAGCTGGATGAGATCCGGGCGTTTCACGGGGAGATGGTCGGTGGCCTTTTTCCTGTGCCGGGGCTCACCGTCCACCATAAAGTAGAGGAGTTGTTCGGCCAGATATTAAAGTATATCGGTACCCGTCCTGAAGGCAGCTTCGACCAGATTTACGACCACCTCGTGTCATACGGTGAGCTCCTATCATCCGTTATTGTCTCTGAATACCTTACCACGCAATGCATACCTAATGAATGGGTGGATATCCGTTCCTGCCTGAAGACCGATGACTATTACCGCGAAGCAAGGGTCATTTATACCGCGTCGGAGAAGCCGGTCAGGGCTGCATTTTCTCCCGGGAAAACGAAGGTGTTTGTTACACAGGGATTCATCGGCAGCACGGCCGACGGACATACCACGACGCTGGGGAGGGAAGGGTCGGACTATACGGCGGCCATCCTGGCCAACCTGCTGGATGCCGACAAAGCAGTTGTATACAAAGATGTGCCCGGGATACTGAATGCCGATCCACGGTGGATGCCCGATGCGAAAAAACTGGATGAGATATCCTACCAGGAGGCTATCGAACTGTCATACTTTGGCGCCCAGGTGATACACCCCAAAACCATCAAACCTATTCAGAACAAGGGTATCCCGTTATATGTAAAAGATTTCTATCATCCTGAAGAGCCGGGAACCATCATTCGACAGGTTGATGAGAGGATAGACCTGCTGCCGGTCATCGTGCGAAAGGAGAAACAGGTGCTGATCTCCATCTGGCCTAAAGATTTCTCGTTCTTCGTCGATGAGAGCCTCGACAGAATCATCTCTTTCTTCATCAATCATAAGATCAGGATCAACCTGATACAGAACTCGGCCATCAGTATAACCCTCTGTGCTGATTACCGCGAAACCCGGTTCAGTGACCTGCTGAACGACCTGAAGAAGGACTATAACTACCGCTATAACGAGAACCTCACCCTTTACACCATCCGGCACTACGATGATGAAGCCATAGAAAAAGTGATGAATTCAAAAGAAGTGCTGATTGAACAGAGAACCAGGAACACGGTGCATTTCCTTGTAAGGGAGTAAATCTTGCGAGGTAAGTCATTTTGTGTACCTGTAACCGGAGCTGTCCTGAATATTATGTTTCTGGGGTTGTATGGTCCTGATATCACGGGACTGACATGAGGAGATAAAGCCATGTTTCCATGTCCTGCTTCAACGGGGATATACAGAAAAAGAATAGAATAGCCGGTCTTAATAGTATGGTTGTCGGGCGGCTATTTCCGGTCGAAAAAAGGGTTTTTTGATGTTGCGCTAAGCGGGATGCCATACACAATCTTAACTTCCGGGGGGAACAGCATCATCTCGAGTACGGCCTGTCCCACGGTGTACATGATGCGGTTATCGACGCGCCGGTCGGCGGCCAGGCTCACCGCCGAGCCGATGGCAATACCCAGATCGCCGGTATTGAACACGCAGGGTACCTCGGGATGCTGGTCCTTGGTCTCACAGTTGCCGAATCCGCACATACCGCACCTCTTCAGTCCCCTCGATTCAATCCGTGTACCCATCAGCACCACCAAGGGGCAGGTGAGAATGTTATTTGCGTCGCGTATAAAGAACTCCACACCTGTTTTTTCGGCTATCTCTTTCATCTTATCAGCAATCTCCCTGATGAGCTGTCCTTCCGCCAGGCCCAGGTACAGGTTGTCTCTTCCCCGGCCCTTGGGGGCCGTACGGGCGGCAACCATCATATCGGCAGCCACCCTTCGCAGGCTCTCAACAGTGAATTCTTCTTCTTTCAGTAACGTCATGGCTATGGTATCAGGTTGGCAACAAATCCGGCCCGGTAGCCGGTAATTTTTCCTTCGAGGTCATACAGCTCATAGGCCAGCATCACCGATTTTACCCTCTTCACGATCCTCATCACATTCGCGTCGTAAAACCATTCCTCCACGAACTGTACCTTGCCGATCTGTGAGCGGGGGTATTTTTTCTCTATCGCCTCCACATTCTTGACAGTCAAGAGTTCTCCGGAATGGTAATCGACGGGCTGGATCCTTCCCGCATAGACCCCATCGTAGATATAATTGATAAAACCGGTGAGGTCGAGATACTGTAGACATTCAGCCGTCCATGTATCTGATGGATCGGGATTCCTGATGACCACGTCATAGGTGATGGTGCTTGCCAGAGGCGTGAGCGATGCTCCAACGACAGACAAGGTATCGGTATGTTGTGCCTCATCGATACCTTTTTTCTGCCCGCACGATAAAAAGGTCAGGCAGAGGATGCACAGGATGATGCAAATGTTCGTTTTCATGATCAGATGATTTATCGTTTGAACATTAACCTCTGTCCCTTCTGTTCTTCATAAAATGTGCCGTTGTCGTAGACAAGGTTTCCGTTTACAAAGGTATATGTGACTCGTGAATGGAACGTGGTTCCCTCGAAGGGAGACCACCCACACTTATATAATATGTTGTATGGTTCCACGGTCCACGGGTTGTCGGGATCGACCAGCACCAGGTCGGCCTTGTAACCCTCGCGGAGGAATCCGCGTTCCTCAATGTTGAAGAGGATGGCAGGATGGTGGCACATCTTTTCAACAATTGTTTCAATACTGATCATTCCCTGTTTCCAGAACTCGAGCATTGCCGGCAGTGAATGTTGTACCATTGGTCCTCCCGACGGGCATTGTGTATATACCCTGCTCTTCTCCTGACGGGTATGGGGGGCATGATCAGTAGCCACCATATCGATGGTGTTATCGATGACAGCTCTGAACAGTGCCTCGCGGTCGCTCACCTGCTTGATCGCCGGGTTCCACTTGATAAAGCTTCCTTTGCGGGAATAGTGTGTACGGTCGAACCACAGGTGGTGAACGCACACCTCTGAGGTGATCTTTTTTTCAGTGGTCAGGGGCGCCCGGTCGAGAAGGTCTGTTTCCCTTGCGGTGGAGAGGTGGAGGATGTGGAGCCTTGTATTGTACTTTCTTGCCAGCATAAGCGCCTTGAGCGTTGACCGGTAACAGGCTTCCTCGCTGCGGATGAGAGGATGGTAATGCACGGGGATATCATCGCCGAACTCAGCCTTGTATCGCTCAAGGTTCTTCCGGATGATCATCTCATCTTCCGAATGGACAGCTATCAGGAGAGGCGATTGTTCAAAGATAGCGGCCAGGGTTTTCGGATTGTCAACCAGCATATTGCCTGTTGAAGCGCCCATGAATACCTTGATTCCGCAAACGGTAGCGGGATCGGTCTTTATTATTTCCCCTAAATTCTCATTGGTGGCTCCCAGGTAAAAGGAATAGTTGGCCAGCGACTGGGTGGCGGCCAACGCGTATTTTTCTTCCAGCAGGTGTTGAGTAACCGTCTGAGGCATGGTGTTTGGCATGTCCATGAACGAGGTGATCCCGCCGGCCACCGCTGCCCTCGACTCGCTGCGGATATCGCCCTTATGGGTTAGACCGGGTTCCCGGAAGTGAACCTGGTCGTCAATGACTCCAGGCAGGAGATAATGTCCATGCCCTTTAATGACCTTGTCAACCGACGGCAGGATGCCGGGGAGCGGATCGACAAAGATCTTACGGATCCGTTCGTCTTCCACCAGCACGCTTCCCCTGGTTTGACGGCCCTCGTTCACCAGGATGCAGTCATGTATCATGAACGAACTCATGTCGGGATGTATTTATCTGTGGTAGTGACGAAAAAAGCTTCTCATTTTCATGCCGATCACGCCGAACAGGGCTTCGTTAACAATGCCTCCGCTCATCTTGGAGGCGCCGGCCCTGCGCTCGGTGAAAATGATGGGTACCTCGGTGATGACGAACCGGTATTTCCACGCGGTGAATTTCATCTCGATCTGGAATGCATAGCCCCTGGACCTTATTTTATCAAGATCAATGGTCTGAAGCACTTCCCGGCGATAGCATACAAAACCGGCCGTGGTATCCATCACTTTCATGCCGGTGATGATCCTGACATACACGGAAGCGAAATACGACATGATGACTCTTCCGAGGGGCCAGTTCACCACGTTCACACCGGTGATATACCTTGAGCCGATGGCAACATCGGCTCCCCGGACCGCACAGGCATCGTATAGCCTGACCAGGTCGTTAGGATCGTGTGAGAAGTCGGCATCCATCTCAAAGATATAATCATATCCTTTTTCGAGGGCCCAGTGAAATCCCATAATATAGGCCGTTCCCAGTCCCAGCTTATCCTTTCTTTCCAACAGGAAGACGGATTGCGGGTGATGCTGCATCCTTGAGCGTACGACGTCGGCCGTACCATCCGGTGAGTGATCGTCAATAACAAGGATATGAAAGGGTACGGGGAGGGAAAGGATCGCTTCGATGAGAGATGCAATATTCTCTTTTTCGTTATATGTGGGTATTATGATCAGTTGTTGATGCACAGGCAACGAGAGGTTAACGATACGGCTAAGATAGTGTTTTTTGTTGAAGGGGATGGGATTTTTCGGTACTGGGGAGGAAAAATTCAGGTTAGATAGCCGTTATTAACCGGTACTTCCGGAGGGATGAGACTGTTGTTGGAAAAAAAGAAGGGATCAGATTTGGATAATTGAAAAACATCCTCCATATTTGCAGCCGTTTTTCACGAAGGTTGAGACGGAAAATTTTCTAAAAACACTTGCAAGGAATTATTTCAGGTTGTATCTTTGCATTCCCTGAAAGGAAAACAAGGAAGTTCTTTGAAAATATTGGAGAGACGAAAGAAGGTTTGAAGGGTACTTTGATCAATTCAAAGTCACGATGAATCTTGAGCAGTATTTAACTTTTTTTACAACGAAGAGTTTGATCCTGGCTCAGGATGAACGCTAGCGGCAGGCCTAACACATGCAAGTCGAGGGGTAACAGGTGTAGCAATACATGCTGACGACCGGCGCACGGGTGAGTAACGCGTATGCAACCTGCCTTCAGCTGGGAGATAACCCGGAGAAATCCGGACTAATATCCCATAACATTATCGGGTCGCATGGTCTGGTAATTAAAGCTCCGGCGGCTGAAGATGGGCATGCGTGGCATTAGCTTGTTGGTGAGGTAACGGCTCACCAAGGCAACGATACCTAGGGGGTCTGAGAGGATGATCCCCCACACTGGTACTGAGACACGGACCAGACTCCTACGGGAGGCAGCAGTGAGGAATATTGGGCAATGGACGCAAGTCTGACCCAGCCATGCCGCGTGCAGGATGAAGGCCCTAGTGGTTGTAAACTGCTTTTGTACGGGAAGAAACCTCCGCACGTGTGCGGGGCTGACGGTACCGTATGAATAAGCATCGGCTAACTCCGTGCCAGCAGCCGCGGTAATACGGAGGATGCGAGCGTTATCCGGATTCATTGGGTTTAAAGGGTGCGTAGGCGGAGTGATAAGTCAGTGGTGAAATCCTGCGGCTTAACCGTAGAACTGCCGTTGATACTGTCATTCTTGAGTACAGTTGAGGTGGGTGGAATGTGTAATGTAGCGGTGAAATGCATAGAGATTACACAGAACGCCAATTGCGAAGGCAGCTCACTAAGCTGTTACTGACGCTGAGGCACGAAAGCGTGGGGATCAAACAGGATTAGATACCCTGGTAGTCCACGCCGTAAACGATGATCACTCGCTGTTGGCGATATACTGTCAGCGGCCGAGCAAAAGCATTAAGTGATCCACCTGGGGAGTACGACCGCAAGGTTGAAACTCAAAGGAATTGACGGGGACCCGCACAAGCGGAGGAACATGTGGTTCAATTCGATGATACGCGAGGAACCTTACCTGGGCTTAAATGCAGAACGACAGGCTGGGAAACTGGCCCTTCTTCGGACGGTCTGCAAGGTGCTGCATGGTTGTCGTCAGCTCGTGCCGTGAGGTGTCGGGTTAAGTCCCATAACGAGCGCAACCCTTATCGTTAGTTGCCAACGGGTCATGCCGGGGACTCTAACGAAACTGCCGGCGTAAGCCGTGAGGAAGGTGGGGATGACGTCAAATCAGCACGGCCCTTATGTCCAGGGCTACACACGTGTTACAATGGCCGGAACAAAGGGCTGCTATGCCGCGAGGCAATGCTAATCTCTAAAACCGGTCTCAGTTCGGATCGAAGTCTGCAATTCGACTTCGTGAAGTTGGATTCGCTAGTAATCGCGCATCAGCAATGGCGCGGTGAATACGTTCCCGGGTCTTGTACACACCGCCCGTCAAGCCATGGAAGCTGGGAGTGCCTGAAGTCCGTGACCGCAAGGAGCGGCCTAGGGTAAAACCAGTGACTGGGGCTAAGTCGTAACAAGGTAGCCGTACCGGAAGGTGCGGCTGGAACACCTCCTTTCTGGAGAGATTCATCCGTGAATCCCTTCAAACCTCTTCTCTCCTCCATTTTTCTTACAACCCAGAGCGATGCGGTGAACCCGCAGATGATCAACTGCATAGTCCCGTAGCTCAGTTGGTTAGAGCACTACACTGATAATGTAGGGGTCCGCAGTTCAACTCTGCGCGGGACTACTATCGCTTCGGGGGAGAGGCTCGATACTTGAGCTCCGGCATTATTGCATCCCCCTGAATAAATGACTCTTTCCCGGGGAGATCAGAGCGCCTGCTTAGCAGCCTGCCCCTTGAAAGAAAAGGTTCTTTAAAAAGGGGGATTAGCTCAGTTGGTGCCGATGTTGAGCAAATCGGTGATTTGCGTCCAACATCGAGCATCCTCGAAAAACAACCAACCGCCGGAGGCGGCCGGTGTTTTTCGGGACTAGAGCGCCTGCTTAGCAGCCTACCCCTTGAAAGAAAAGGTTCTTTAAAAAGGGGGATTAGCTCAGTTGGCTAGAGCGCCTGCTTTGCAAGCAGGAGGTCATCGGTTCGACTCCGATATTCTCCACAAAGGCCATCCTGATGATGAGGGATGGAATGATGAGAAAGGTTCTTTACTATGATGTATGAAAAGACTGGGTATTGGCAGAAGGGCTTGAACATACCGGCAGTATAGCCGGAATGATCATCGGTTCGACTCCGGTAATACCCGCTTTTACCTTCCATAGCTGTTGCCGTGGAAGGGTGTTCCGAAGAGGCGTTCCCGGAAGGAGATACTTTCCGGGTAAGGCTTCCAAGGGATAATAGGTTCTTTGACGTATTGGCAGTAATTTATGACAACGACAGATAATAGTCTGTAAAGAAAGTAATTAAGAGCGTATGGCGGATGCCTTGGCTCTCAGAGGCGATGAAGGACGTGATAAGCTGCGATAAGCTCCGGGTAGGTGCAAATAACCTTTGATCCGGAGATTTCCGAATGGAGCAATCCGTGGTGCTGAAGGCACCACATCACGCCGCAAGGTGTGAGGCTAACCCGGAGAACTGAAACATCTTAGTAACCGGAGGAAAAGAAAACAATAGTGATTCCCTGAGTAGTGGCGAGCGAAAGGGGAAGAGCCCAAACCATTGTTGTTTCGGCAGCAATGGGGTTGTAGGACTGTAATATGGAAAGTTGATCCCAAGTGGAAATTTCTGGAAAGTTGTACCATAGAAGGTGATAGTCCTGTACACGTAAACGATCAGCTTCCTAACAGTATCCTGAGTAAGGCGGGACCCGGGAAATCCTGTCTGAATCTGCCAGGACCATCTGGCAAGGCTAAATACTTCTGAGAGACCGATAGTGAACTAGTACCGTGAGGGAAAGGTGAAAAGAACCCCGAACAGGGGAGTGAAAAAGTCCCTGAAACCATGCGCTTACAACCGGTCGGAGTCCCGACTTGTCGGGATGACGGCGTGCCTTTTGCATAATGAGCCTACGAGTTGCTCCTCACTAGCAAGGTTAACCCCGTTGACGGGGGGAGCCGAAGCGAAAGCGAGTCCGAACAGGGCATCTAGTTAGTGGGGGCAGACGCGAAACTTTGTGATCTACCCATGGCCAGGCTGAAGCTCCGATAACACGGGGTGGAGGGCCGAACTAGTAGACGTTGAAAAGTCTTTGGATGAGCTGTGGGTAGGGGTGAAAGGCTAATCAAACTGAGAAATAGCTCGTACTCCCCGAAATGTATTTAGGTGCAGCCTCGTGGTTGAGTCTCATAGAGGTAGAGCTACTGATAAGGCTCGAGGGCTTCACCGCCTATCAAACCTTGACAAACTCCGAATGCTATGAGATATACACGGGAGTAAGGCGTTGGGTGCTAAGGTCCAGCGCCGAGAGGGAAACAACCCTGACCATCGGCTAAGGTCCCCAAATATATGCTAAGTTGTTCTAACGAAGTGCGATTGCTTTGACAGCTAGGATGTTGGCTTGGAAGCAGCCACTCATTTAAAGAGTGCGTAACAGCTCACTAGTCGAGCGATCGCGCGTGGATAATAATCGGGCATGAAGCATATTACCGAAGCTGTGGTTTTTGCCGAGCAATCGGCAGAAAGGTAGGGGAGCATTCCAGTGGTGCTGAAGCCGGGTCGTGAGGCCCGGTGGAACGACTGGAAAAGAAAATGTAGGCATAAGTAACGATAATGCCGGTGGGAAACCGGCACACCGAAAGACTAAGGTTTCCTGATCAACGTTAATCGGATCAGGGTTAGTCGGGGCCTAAGGTGTAGCCAAACGGCAAAACCGATGGGCAGCAGGTTAATATTCCTGTACCGACATTTACTGCGATGGGATGACGAAAGAGTGAAAGGTCTGCGTACTGACGGAATAGTACGTTAAAGGGTGTAGGTATACCTGCAGGTTAACAGCTTGCAGGTGCTGAACCTGATAGTACCGTGAGTCTTCGGACAAGCGGATAATGACCCTAACCATGTTTCCAAGAAAAACCCCTAAGCTTCAGGTAAATGCCGCCCGTACCGCAAACCGACACAGGTAGTCGAGGAGAGAATCCTCAGGTGCTCGAGTGATCCATGGCTAAGGAACTAGGCAAATTAGTCCTGTAACTTCGGAATAAAGGACGCCACGCTTCTGGCGTGGCCGCAGAGAAACAGCCCAGGCGACTGTTTATCAAAAACACATGGCTCTGCTAAATCGAAAGATGACGTATAGGGCCTGACACCTGCCCGGTGCCGGAAGGTTAAGGAGGGGGGTCATTCTCATGAGCAATCGTGGGAGGAAGCTCTGAACCGAAGCCCCGGTAAACGGCGGCCGTAACTATAACGGTCCTAAGGTAGCGAAATTCCTTGTCGGGTAAGTTCCGACCTGCACGAATGGTGTAACGATCTGGGCACTGTCTCAGCCATGAGCTCGGTGAA
>JAXDBV010000028.1:0-7949 GCA_034678415.1 Bacteroidales bacterium | reverse complement strand
ATGTTGCTTGACTTTGGTGGAATTTCACCATACATTTGTTTGTCACTCCAACACACAACTCTTCTGCCTATGAGGAAAAGATAGTTTGTTGAATGAATAGTTTTAATTAGCTGAGTTGAAATGGTCTACCCCCAACTAATCCAACTCTCTTCAAGGAAGACGCGGTTTTCCGGCAAAGCGAAAAAAGTAGATTTTGAAGTCCTCAACAGGGAAGAGATACCCTCCAATGTTGATAAGATCAGGAAACCCGGTATTGAGAGTGCGATCATTCGCGAATCGAGCGTCGAGGTATTACGGTATATTGAGGAGCATCTTGATTTACGGAGAATAAGCAAGGTACTGCTCAGTGCTTCCCTGTATTTTGATTCCAGCCCGGTCACGTATTACAATGTCAAGGCAGCGGCATTCAATAATAATGTACGAGCCATTATTGATTTCAAGCTGACGAACCGGAGCCGATTCATCAACAAGTATTACCAGGCGATAAACTCGCTGTTACCTAACACGGGAATTTTCATCGGTTGTTTTGAGAGCAACCAGCAGAGGAACAGAAGGGTTTACGGAGAGAAGCCGAACATTTATCATAAAGCCCGTATTCTTATTGATTTCTTCGTTCACCGGGTATTACCCAAGCTTTCCTATACCAAGCGGTTGTATTTCAGGATCACTGGTGGGAAATACCGGTTTATCTCCACGGCAGAGGTACTGGGCCGGCTGGTAAGCTGTGGTTTTGAGGTCATCGAGTACAAGGAAATCAAAAACCTCACTTATTTTGTTGTCATAAAGACGAGGGAACCATTAAAGGTGCAGTCGCCCACGTATGGTCCTCTTGTCAGGCTGAACAGGGTAGGCAAGAACGGTAAGATGATCAAGGTATACAAATTCAGGACGATGCATCCTTATTCCGAGTTCATACAGGATTTCGTCCTCAAGCTTAACGGTTACTCCGAAAAGGGAAAGCCCATGAACGATTTCAGGCTGACACCCTGGGGTAAAGTATTTCGTAAATACTGGCTTGATGAGATGCCACAGCTGATCAATGTGTTGAAAGGAGAGATGAAGATTGTTGGTGTGAGGCCCCTGAGCTTTGTCAGGTTCAGTCAGCTGCCCGAGGATCTTCAGAAGGAAAGGATAAAAACCAAACCGGGCTGCATCCCCCCGTACGTATCGCTGAATATGCCGTCGGACAAGGGTAATATTGAAGCCGAGTGGATATACCTGAAAGACAAGGCAAAATCCTATTTCACGAACATCAGATACCTGGTCATGGCCATGATCAATATACTGACAAGGAAAATCGTAAGTGAATAGGGAGGTACCCGATTGAACCGTACCGGAATCGGGACACAATCCGATAATTATCCTTTTACTTCCTTACCGGCGCCCTTCACTTTTTTACCGGTGGATGAGATAGTGAGTTTTTCCTCGAAATGGAATAACTGAGGGATTTTATATTGTGCCAGTCTTTTGCGGCACACGGAGATAATGATTTCTTTTCCCTGCTCTTTATCGACCGAGTCCTGCAGCACGACGGTGGCCTTGATGGCTTCACCGAGCAATTCATCATATACTCCTTCGATGGTACAATCGACCACTTCGGGGACGGAGACAATCACTTCTTCTATTTCCTTCGGGCTTACCCTTCTGCCACCCACTTTAATAATTTCTTTCTTTCTGGCGGTAAGATAGATAAAACCGTCTTCATCCTTTCTGGCCATATCGCCGGTATAAAGCCAGCCGTTTCTCAGGGTTTGGGCGTTGGCGGCGGGATCATTCAGGTAACCGGTCATGATATTATCGCCTTTAGCCACGATCTCACCCACCTCATCTGGTTTCACGGGTTCATCTTTCTCATTCAGCACATCGAGGGTTACATCCGGGATTCCTTTCCCGATGGATCCCATCTTTTCATTCAGCATTTCAGGAGGCAGGTATGACAGCCTGGCCGTCGCTTCCGTCTGTCCGTACATCACAAAAAACCGGATGCGTGGAAAGGCTTCGATAAACTCCCTGATAAAGACATTATGTAGCTTCCCTCCCGCCTGGGTAACGTATCTCAGGTCAGGCAGATCGAGGCTTTTAAAGATCTTTGATTTACGGAGGAGTATCTGGAAGTGGGTGGGCACTCCAGAAAAACCTGTGCAACGGTATTTTTTCAGGTCATTAAAGACGGACCCCAGGAACATAAAGCTGTTGTTCAGGACGAGCGATCCGCCAACCCTGAGATGGGTGTGGAGGAGAGACAGCCCGTAACAATAAAAGAACGGTAAAACCACTTCGATAATATCGTTCTCCGTTAACTGCAGATACTTGAGGATGGATTCGGTGTTGGCGATAAGGTTTTTATGGCTGAGCTGCACTCCTTTCGGCAAACCGGTGGAGCCGGATGTGAACAGTATCTGGTTGAGCCTTCTTTCATCAAAATGATCCGGAAGCACCCATGAATCCTCCTGTGCCGCCTGTTCACAGATCTTTTTAACAGCCGATTCATCGATGATATGTTGTGCGTCCAGGGCATATTTACCGGTGATATTACCGGGGACAAAGGCATACCTGCACTGAATGGAATCGCTGATGTATTTAAGGTTGTCGGCTTCGATGACCGGATTCAGAGGCACACATACATTGCCCGATTTCATAATCCCCAGGTAGGCAATGAGGAAGAAGGAGGAATTGGGGCTGATAATAATAACGTTATTATTCTCGCCGAAAGTATTATGCAGGTACCTGGCTACCAGGAGGCTTTTCTGATAAATATCCTTATACGAAACTGTTTCGGATGGACCCAGGATCAGGTTTTTGTCGAGATTCCCCGATATCTGGAAAAAATAGTCAAATGCATTCATCAGGTCCGATGTTATATGATGATTGAATTAGTCGAAAATAGGAGGCATTCGCAGATACCGGGTTGTTTTTCTTTTTCGTTCAAAGTTAGTAAATACATTCCTTATTTCGGTTTCCGTAAGATTCAACACGTTAGCCACTTCGGCGGGTTCGTACCCGTTTTCCCATGCAAACCAGAGGAGGTCCATCATTTCAAATGGCAGCTGGTAGAAGAATTCCTCCTGTGTTTGTTCAGCTGAGTAGGTATCGGTTGTTGGGGTACGATCGATGATGGCCTGGGGCACTCCGAGGTGCCGGGCTACCTGGTAGACCTGTGTTTTATAGAGGTGACCAATGGGCATGACATCGGCTCCGCCGTCACCGTACTTGACAAAAAATCCCTGTTCTACCTCGTGTTTGTTGGGTGTTCCGATCACTGCATAATACAGCCGTTCGGCATGATGATACAACATAGCCATCCTGCTTCTCTGTTTGAAGTTTGATGATGCGACGATCTGAAGATATTCCTTTACCGGCAGGAGCCTGGATTTCTCCTTGCCGTCGGGATCCTGAATGGTAACAGAGAACACTGGCGGAAGGTTTACCTTAAGGCTGCTCTGCCGGATACCTATCTTGACCTTATGGAAGGCGGGGTTATATTCGGGGAAGACGTTTTTCACGGCTTCGTCGCGCCTGCGGTAACATCCGAATCCTTCAAGGGCGCCGGTAATGTTTTCCACGATCGTCCTGACACCAAAGGTATCGGCGAGCTCAGCGGCCAGCCTGAGGCTGTCAGGATTTGAGTCTTTCTCGGGTAACATGATACCCAGCACATTTTCCGGGCCCAGGGCTTTTGACGTTAAGGCAAGGGTGACCGATGAGTCGATCCCCCCGCTAATACCGACAACACCCCCGTTTCGTTCCAGCCTGACCCTGACATCGGAACGGAGTTTTGACAGGATCTGATCTACCTTCTCTTCAATATCATCTATCATCAGAATATCCCTGCTGAAGGGCTTTGTAGTCTTTTTCATATCCCTGTTTTTAAATAAATAACATTATTCCTCGTTAACAATTTTACACTGGTTTGACATGGTTTTTACGTGCCTGTCTGCTGACCGGTTAACATATTGATGGTATAGTATCTGTGTTGAAAGGATGCCGGTAATGGCCATATTATCAACTTCCGAAACGATCCGTCTCATCTTCATATTATTCAGCAACTGCTGCACCGACTTGTGGTCAAACAGTCCTGCCGACATCAATGTCTGTTCAGCCAGCATCTCTGACAGATATACCGGGTTGCTATAGATGAAGCTACTGGTGATAGGAGCCCTGTATGCCTGTTTGGGTCGTTGTAACACCGGGTCGGGCAGCTTACCCTTCATCAGTTTCTTCAGGAGGTATTTTTCGTTCAGACCGTTCAGTTTCAGGTCAGGAGACAGGCGGGAACAGAATTCGATAATTCGGTGATCAAGGAAGGGGTATCGTCCTTCTACCGAGTTAGCCATTGCCATTCGATCGCCCTGTGAGGAGAGGAGATAACCGGAGAGGAAGATGGTACTTTCGAGCCATTGTGCTTTCGCGAGAGGGCTCATCCTGTTGAAATTTGCCGGCAGGCGTGACAGGAGATCGTGCACGGGATCATAATCCTTAACGGATTGTTTCAGGTCAGGGGAGAAGTGGTTCTGTATCCTGGAGGTGTTGTTCCATCGTATGAGGTGTGAATAGACAGGTGAGCCGGTCTCTTCCAGCTTGTAACCGAAGAAGAATTTGAGCATGGGGGCTTTGGCTCCCTGCAGGTTCGGCATATAGGGATAAAGGTTTTTCAGCAGGAGGGGCCGGTATTTGGAATCGGGCTGTCTTGCCCAGAACCGGCGTATCACTGTTTCCTTGAAGATGTCATATCCTGCCAGCATCTCATCCGCTCCTTCACCGGTGATCACAACCTTATAGTTACTGTCCCTGACGATACCGGAAAGGAAGTACATTGGAGCCGGAGCGGTTCTCAGGAGGGGTATCTCAGAATACCATACCACATCCTGGAACTTTGCGGCGATATCGTCGGGCGTGCAGGTGATGGATGTATGCTCTGTTTTGAGGTAGTCCACCACCATTTTCTGAAACCCTGACTCATCAAATTCCTTTTCGGTAAATGTAATTGAGAAGGTACGGAGGATGTCGGGGAATACCTGCTTGATATAGGCGGTGGTGACACTGGAATCGATCCCTCCGCTGAGATAAGCTCCCACGGGAACATCGGCTCGGAGGCGTATCCTCACCGCATCGAGGAAGAGGTCATGAAATTCCTCGAGCATCTCGTGCAGGCTACGGCGGTCTTCGTTGCCTTCATCGGGGAAAGTGAGTTGCCAGAAGGGGGCGATAGTTCTTGAATCGCCGTTGATCCGCATAAAATGGCCGGGCAGGAGCTCATAGACATTTTCGAAGATGGTTGCCGGGCTGAGGGTGGTCCAGAAGGTAAACACCTGTTTGAGCGCCGCGGGAGAGATTTGCAGGCTGAGCCCCGGCACCTCCAGGAATGCTTTTATTTCCGACGCGAAGATAAACTGGTGGTTGTACTCGGTATAAAACAACGGCCTTACCCCCACCCTGTCCCTGGCGATAAACAGTTCCTGTTTCTTCTTGTCCCAGATTGCGAACACGACCTGGCCGTTCAGCATGGGGAGACACTTCTCGCTGTACTCCTCGTAAAGATGAACAATAACTTCAGTATCGCTTGTTGTTCTGAAGGTGTGGCCCTTTTTAGCCAGATCGTCCCGCAATTCCGGGAAATTATATACCTCGCCGTTAAATACGATCCAAAGATCCTGGTTCGTATTAGATATCGGTTGCTGGCCCGTTTTCAGGTCAATAATACTCAGGCGGGCACTGCCCATCCCTATTTTCCTGCCGGTATAGATCCCTTTCTCATCCGGTCCCCTGTGATCGATACGTTGCAGCATTTGCTGAAGGATCCCGTGAATGGACGATGGACCGGAGGAATGATTAAGTATTCCTACTATTCCGCACATCTTGCTTCAGGTCAGGCAGTGTAACTAATTATCGGATTTTCTCCCGATGAAAGCGGCAATCGCATCGATCGTCTCAAAATTTTCTTCCACCAGATCGGTATCATCGGTACTGATCTTGTATTCTTCTTCCAGGAAGGCAATCAGGGATACCAGCCCCATCGAGTCAAGAATGCCTTCCTTGAAGATCATGGTTGTATAGTCGATGCGGGCACCATCAATGAATGTGGATTTCGTGATAAACTCCTTAATCCTCTCCTTAACTGTATTCAGATCCATCATTTAAAAACTGTTTTAGAAAAAGTAATGATAATATAAAGATTGTTAAATATCAACGGAGTAATCATGACAAATTTATGAAAATATTCAATCGGGTTAAATGTACATAAAATTGTCTGACATACTAGTTTTTCCGACCTGTTTCATTTTTATTCTCCTTTCCCCTGAGAGAACGGGGATTCATACTTCATGCCTGGTATTGTTCTACGGTCAGCCATAGAGACACTTCGTATCCTTCAAAAAAAATGATCCAAAAGTTATCTGGATCATTTTCTGTACTATTTCACCTGTTATTACTTACAAAATCAGGCGATGTAAATGTCATTCTCTACAGGGAACGGTTTATACACTGCACACCAGTGAGTGTTTCACGACGGTTGGTACCTAGTCCCTTGGGGGAGCGCACAACAGGCCGTTGTTGTAATTATCCAGCATGGTAAACCAGCCTTCCGCTTCTTTCCATGTAGCGCTGTTGGCCAGTACACCGCTACCTGCCGGATGGGAAGCCATCCATGTATCGGCCAGTGAAATGCTTTCGGCAATACAGGAAGGGTCAGTTCCGATGAGAAGATTGAGCCTGGCAGCTACAAGATGACTGAACATACCGTATGTTTTGTCACGGCTCTTGTCACTCCACATAATCTGGATTGCATTAGTTTTCGTGTATTCAACACCGCCAATGGTTATCGATTCGACCGGCCATGCTTCGGAATGGTTCTTCCAGTATCCCGGGGTACCTGTACCGATGGAATCACATTCCTCAATACAGTACTGGTTATTCCAGATATCGGTTCTTTCCCCGTTGATCATGATACTGGGATAGATAAGTTTCTGCAGAGGATAGCCACCTTCAGGATTCGGAGCTCTCAGCCTGACTTTGACCGCGATATAGAAGCAGTCCAGCAGGACATCCAGGGGAACCGCCTCCGTAATGGATAAATTCCCTTGCCATTCGGGATAGTTAAGATGAGTGAATCCTTCCGTTCCCCAGTCAATTTCACCTTCCGGAGTGAGAGGAATATCTTCCTTGTTCCCGATGAAATAATAAATGTCATAAATACCCCAGCCGGCATCAGAAGGGAACACTTCGAATTTCATGATGAGCGAGGTGCCTGTGTTTGTTACTGTAAGGGAACCGACATTGATCCATTCCGGGTTCGGATAGGCGTAATACTTCAGGTCATACACCACCGGTGTACCACATTCGGTTTCATTCGTCAGTACGAGGCTTTTCTGTTTGTCAACATCCTGGCCCTCATCACTGATCAGGCTTTCTGAACACGAATTCAGCATTAAACCAATAGCAATGAATGCGCCAAATAACACAATAGTCTTCTTCATAGGAGTAATTTTTGTTTTGATTCAAGATGATTTACGGATAAAAACGACTCCCGAAGACAAAAGGTTGTAATAAAGACCGCGAGGGTAAATTATTTATTTGGTTGATTATCAATTGATTTAATTCTTATCAGGTATATAAACCGCAATAATTTTTGATGAATGTCCGGTTTTCGATGACGAACATTTTTGTAATCCGTTTATATCAAAGGTATGGCACTTAATGGCGGGAAAAAATACCCGCCGAAACCACTTTCGGCGGGTTATTCACCGGCCGAGGATCAATCATAACCTGAGGTGAGGGATTATAATGAACGCTCGGTGGTCTGAGCAATGTGTATGCCAAAATCCCCAGGCGGTACTTTTTTACAGGATAACCACTTTTTGGCCGGTTTTCTTGCCGGGCAGGATCACATTAACATAATAGATACCTTTGGGAAAGCCGGAAAGGTCGATGGATAGTTGTGGCGAGGGCACGTT
>JAXDBV010000027.1:0-16844 GCA_034678415.1 Bacteroidales bacterium | reverse complement strand
CAGGAATGGAATCATAGAGCTGCTGGTTGATCGCCTTCGGATAGCTCCTGATATGCGTCGAGGCAAAGTTTGCTGACATAAAGGCAAAAAACGAATAGAAGTAGGTGGTCTGATCCTCGATCACATGACAACCCCACATCCATTCAGGGTTTGTATAGTCATTAAAGCCTGAGGTATACTGGGCATTCGTCATCAGGTCGTATCCGGCCCTTGCTTCATGGGCATAGTACGCCGCGGTATCCCATTGCTGCATGGTCAGCGCCACACGGGCTTTTACACCCCGGGCTACACTCAGATCGATATGAGATTTATTCAACCGTTCTTCAACACCGGGATATTTAAAATGGGTCATGGCCTCTCTCAGATCGGCATTTATCTGATCGTACACCTCTTCAACCGTACTGCGTGGCAGCCCGTCCATTACATTGGATGTCATCACAGGTATTCCCAGTTGTTCATTGGGTACACTGGCCGCATCATATCTGCCGGCGAACAGCTGAACAAGGTTAAAGTGGCACCATGCGCGGTACGTGAGAGCCTGTGCCTTCAGCATTCGTCTCTCTTCTTCCGGGCCGACAGCCTCATCCACATTGGTGATGATCTTATTGGCATTGGCCATAACCCGGTAGTAGAACTCCCATGAAAACAACGGCGTCCTGTGAAGCACGTTGCGATGAGCCTCCCACCGGTAATCAGAAAAATACCAGGTTGTTGTGCTGCTGGTTCCCGTAAGGACCAGGTCCTCACCTCTCACATCCCTCTGGATCATCATCGACCCCTCGCCACATTGATCCTGGTTGGAATTATACTGAATATACATGGACCTGTGTATACCGTTCAGTGCAGCATATACACTGCTTGTTGTGGCATACGCATCCTGTTCTGAAATGGCATCGGTGGGAAAGGTGTTCATGAAGTCCTCACTGCAGGAATAACATCCCAGAACAGCAATAATACCGAGTATATATAATATTCTTTTTTTCATGACGAATGTGTTTTACAGTGAAATATTAAGTCCGATGCTCACCACCTTTGCAGGGGTATAGACGTTGGAAGTCACTCCCGTGAAATTCTGCTGCACATTCATCCCCTTTCGTGCTGTCAGCCACCACAGGTTCTCACCGCTGAGGTAAATCGTGGCATTCTGGACACCGATTTTACCGGCCAGGGTACCGGGCAGGGTATAGGATATGTTCAGTGCCCGCAGGTTCAGGTAGGAGGCGTCGACAAGGAAGCGGTCAGACTGTGCTCCAAACACGGATGTCTTGGAGACATCAAGTCGGGGGACATCGGTAACATCGCCCGGTTTCTGCCAGCGGTTAAGGATCTCCTTGTGCAGGGCGGTACCATAACTTCCAGAGTGCATGAGCGCCGCGTAGGGAGCATCATACACCAGTCCGCCGATCGAATAGGTGAACATGAACGATATCTCAAGGTTCCTGATCCTCACGGTATTGGTAATGCCGCCAAACAGGTCGGGGATCGCCGATCCGGCATAGTGATACCTGGCGGAGTTCTGGCTCGTGGTCAGGCTGTCGCCATCGATCACACGGCCTGTGGCATCTGACCAGAGGTCGGGATCGGCCACAAACAGACCGGAACCATCGGATGAGTCAACCCCCCACCAGTCGCGAAGCCAGTAATCATATATCGAATGACCGACCATCAGTTTTTTGGTGCCGTCAATGATTTCCTTCTGCGGCAGTTTGGTGATCTCATTCCTGAACGTGGTCATATTCACATTCACATTCCAGTTAATGTTGTTGCGCTTTATAATATCAGCCGAAAAGCTCAGCTCAAGCCCCTGGTTAAACATGGTGCCGATATTCATTGTTTTTTCCTCCAGTCCGCTGGATAATGGCAGAGGAACATCAAACAGGAGGTTATCGGACTTACGGTGGAAGAATTCCACTGTCCCGCTCAGGAAATTCAGGATACCGAATTCAAGGCCCACATCCACGTTGCGGCTGGCTTCCCAAACGAGGTTTCTGTTCTCAATGGTTTCCCAGAGGAATCCTCCCTCGTTGGCGTTGTTGTAATCCAGCCCGTATTGGGCCTGCCAGGCATACCTGTTAATTCCCCCGTCGTTACCAACCTCCCCGTAGGATGCTCTGAGCTTGACCATGTTGATCCACGACATGCTTTTGATAAACTCTTCCTGGTCAAGACGCCAGGCTCCCCCGACAGACCAGAAGTCGCCCCACCGGCTTTCAGGTGCAAATTTTGACGAGCCGTCGCGACGATACGAGGAGGAGAGAAAATATTTCTCACGGTAATTATAATTCAACCGTGAAAAATACCCTTCCGACCTGTAGGTATGCGCCAGGGAAGAAAGATCATTGATCCTGGTGTAATTGATGAGTTCATCGATTCCATCCACCACCAGTTCCTGTTTGAAACCCCTTAGTTCGCTGTAGTTCCATGAATAACTCTCGTGGCCGAGGAGAATATCCAGGTTATGATCCCCGAAACTTCTGGAGTAGGTGAGCAACTGGTTAAAGTTATAGGTGGTTGTCAACTGGTTTTCCTTATCCAGTCGTCCACCCGGGGCTCCGTCACCCACCGTTTTGTTTTCAAAGCCTGAGTAGTTATAATTATTTGCGTCGATGCTCAGGTTCGTGGTGAATTTGAAATCCTTCAAGAAGATGATATCGGCATAGGTTCTTGCGCTGATAACATTTCTTTTGGTAATATCACTGTTCCATTTGGATTCAGCGACCACATGCCGGCCGGGATATATTGGCCTGGCGAGCAGTCCCAGGTCGATCATATTTCCCAGGTCAAATATTTTATTCCCATACTGATCAAGGACATACTCCCCGGTAGAAGGCAGGTGGGCATAGACGGGATAAATAGGCCCGACAGTACGGCTGAAGAAGAAGGGATTGACATAACCTGTGCTGCTGCCATCCGAGGCATTGTTCGATTTTGACATTGTGCCCGAAAGGTTCAGCCCTGTTTTGAACCAGTCTTTCGGCTGGGCATTGATGTTTATACGACCGGTTACCCGATTATAATCGGTATTAATAAGGAATCCTTTCTCATCGAGGTAACTCAGGGAAATGAAATAATCATTCTTCTGTCCTCCGCCAGAAAGAGTGAGGGCAACATCGCTGCGGAGCCCGGTTTGCATCAGAGGCGATTGCCAGTCAAGGTCATCACCGTATGAACCACGGTACCGTGCATCCTCATTGATGGTTCCGTCGGTCAGCACAATAGCGGTATCGGCAACGGTGAATGGATTATAGCCCAGCAGCTGTTTGATGTCGTTATAATTTCTTGCGTTATAACGCTGCAATAACAGCCCCCCGCTTAACACCTTCGTGGGATATTGCCCTGAGGCAATCTGGTTTGCAATATCCATCGGGACAGCTGTGGTACCATATACAAGGCTGTTACGGTACGATTCCCACATCAGCGGGTAATACTGCCTGGCATCCACCCTTTCGTATTCGGGTATTGCACGTGAGCTGAATCCCTGGGCTACTTTCACCTGAATGGCGCTGCGATCCCTGGATCCTTTCTTCGTGGTGATCATCACCACCCCGTTGGCAGCCCGGTTACCATAGAGGGCGGCGGAGGCGGCATCCTTCAGCAATGAAATACTCTCAATATCGTTGGGGTTTAGATTGGAGATATTCAGCTCATAGGGCACACCGTCAACAATATAGAGGGGATCGCTGGAGGCATTAATGGATCCGTAACCCCGTATGCGGATCTCCTGGACCGACCCGGGCTGGCCGTTACCGGCGATTGTCTGAATTCCCGGGGCTATACCCTCAATGGCCTTGGTCACATTGGAGATGGGCCGCAGCTCAATCTTGTCACTTTTGACCTGGGCAGCCGAACCGGTGAAGGTACCTTTTGTGGCGGTTCCATACGCCACAACAAGGACCTCCTCTACCTGGAATACATCCTGAACCATGATCACGTCAATAACCAAACGGCTATCGATGGGAATGTCCTGCGTGGTATAACCCACAAAACTGAATATCAAGGCAGTAGCAGTCTCAGGAACGGTGAGCCTGTACGTCCCGTCATTATCAGTAAGGGTACCCATGGTTGTCCCTTTGACAACAATAGAAACACCGGGAATGGGCAGGCCGTCTTCCGAACCTGTGACCTTTCCCGTGATTTGCGTTCCCTGTGCCAGAAGCAGATGCACCCCTCCCAGCAAAAAGACCGCAAAAAAACATAAAAGTTTTTTCATAGATCTAGTTTTAGGTTAAGAATTTGGAGTATAGGTTTACTTAAATGCTCAAACTTTGTGCAAAAAAATACAAGTATTAGATTTTCAATGATTTATTCTCGTAATGCAATCACGAAAACTGTCCAATGATTTTACATGCAGTGTCCGATTACGCACATGGCCGGTTAAACCTCAGGCTAACTTAACATTGTACAGAAACAAACTGTGTTGCCTTTCCATACATTTTCAATATCATCCCCTCCTGTAACAGAAAAGTGACATTAATTTACATCTTTTTTTATAATAAAACAACAGGACTTTTTAATGAAATCGAAGACAAATAGTTATATTTCACGAGTATTTTACATAGATGTGCCAAAAAATCATACAAACAATCGACCTATGAAACGATCATTTCTGAACCTTTTGTTTTCAATGCTCCTGATCACTTCATCAGGGAGCATGTATCTGCTCCACGGGCAGGAGGGACAAGCCACTACCAAAACCGGCTGGAAGATCGGAGGATTATTACCGACCATCACCTTTGACAGTGACCTGGGATTCCAGTACGGGGCGTTGCTCAATTTATATAATTACGGAGATGGCAGCAGGTATCCCAAGTACAACCATTCGCTGTATTTTGAGGTGTCGCGTTTCACCAAGGGAAGCGGGTACAACCGGTTCTTTTATGACTCTGACCAGTTACTGAAAGGTATACGAACCACATTCGATCTGAGCTATATTACCGATCCCAAATATGATTTTTACGGATTCAACGGGTACGAGGTAACCTATCGATCCGATTTTACCGATACGGAGAGCGAGGATTATATCAGCCGGGCGTACTATGCACACGACCGGAAAATGTTCCGCACCAAGCTTGACCTGCAAGGCAGGCTCAGCGGGGAAAAGCTGAGATGGGTCAGCGGATTCGAGTTATATAACTTCAAGGTGGGGTCTGTCGACCTGGATAAGCTGAACAAGGGGAAGGATGAGGAAGACCAGCTGCCCGATGTGCCGGGATTGTATGATAAATATGTCGACTGGGGTATTATCACTCCGGATGAGGCCGACGGAGGCTGGCTCACCTATGTCAAGGGAGGTATCTCGTATGATACGCGTGACAACGAACCCAACCCGATGAAGGGGGTATGGTCGGAAGCCGTGATCCAGGTGGCACCGGCATTTCTCGGTGAGAGTGGATTCGGGCATATCAAGCTGTCGATCACGCACAGGCAGTATTTCACCCTTATAGAGAACGATCTCTCGTTCGCCTACCGGCTGGGATTCCAGAAAACCATTGCCGGCACCACACCGTTTTATGCCCAGCCGCTGGTCATAACATCATTCCTGAAAGGCAATACCTCCGAAGGGCTCGGAGGATCGAAAAGCCTCAGGGGTATCCTCAGGAACCGCATTATTGGCGACGGTTTCCTGATGGGCAACTTCGAGCTCCGCTGGAAATTTCTCCGGTTTGACATCGGCAAGATGAACATCTATCTCGGCCTGAACGGATTCCTCGACGCCGGCTATGTTGTTGATCCTATTGATGTAGACAGGGAACTGACGGATCTGGGCGTGGGTGAATCACTGTCCGATTACTGGGACCAGGACAAGGATGCCCTGCATATGACGGCCGGCACAGGGTTGCGCATCGCCCTGAATGAAAACTTCATCATTGCCGCCGATTTCGGCAAAGCCTTCGACAACAGGGATGGGAACACGGGTCTTTACATAGGACTTAATTACCTCTTCTAGATCTTACCCAGCCATAAACCGTAAGCAACGCCAATATAGTTGCCGAGGATCCAGCCAATGAGACCGGTGGCCAGCCCTGTGAGAATAACGTCTTTGTTCTTCAGGGCTGCCGCTACCATCGGCACAAACGGCGGTGAATAAACAAAGCCGGTGGTGGTAATAAGGTAATCGTCAGCATTCACCCTGAAAATCCATGACAGGAACAGGTGGAGGAACAGTGACCCAAAATAGGCGTACGTGACATACAGCAACAGACTCATGTATCTTGCGTGGAATATCACGCTCAGGTCACAACGGGAGGCAATCACTATTGAAAAGGCAATAATGAAGTACATCCCTACCTGGAATGTCTTCTTTATCTCCCTCACCTTCCGGATAAATGATGTGGCAACGCCCAGCGTTGTTATCGACAATATTGCCGTAATAGTCATTGGCACACCGGGAAACAGAATACTGATTCCCAACCCGATCACAAGAATAACAATGGCTAATCCTACGGCTGCCAACAGCGGCAGTATATTTTCCCTCCTGAATATCCCTGAATAATCATCAAAATCTTCCGCCATCTGTTTCTGCACTTTGTCGAAATCGTACTCTTCCCCGTTTCGGTCTTCCGGCTTCCTGAAAGGCGGCAGAAACATCCTGAAAAAAGCCGGGCCGGCTGAAATGAAAAAGAGAATGACCACGGCGCCTACGATCATGTCATAGGTATTTGTCATGATAAAAGCATTCGGTTCAACACCGAGCGCCAGCGCTATAGGGGCCAGGTTGACCGAACCACCGGTATAAAGCCCTATAAGCATCCCTCCTATCTTATCGCATTCCGGGATCTTATTCCTGAACATCAGGTAACCGGTTGCCACGATGAACATAACCGATGCCAGTGCCAGCAGCATGGAGAGGAACCCTTTGCCTGAGAATCTCAGCCACCTCCTCACATTGAGTGAAAAAAGGATGAGGGGTATGGCCAGCGGTACAAGCGCTGTAAGCATATTATCCTGTATCGCTGCCACACGGTTAACCTTGAAGTCGCGTTCAGAAAGAGTGCCGGCTTCAAGCATCTGTACTGCCTCAGTCTTTGGAATGAAAGCCCTGTCCTGACCAATCGTGAGCTCACGGAAGTCCTTGCTTCCGCGTGGTAAAATTCCCACATTGGCAATGATGATCCCCAGGGCGTAGGCCATAACGATGGCCCCGATCTTTTTCAGAAACGATGATTTCGTTGTTAACCAGATCAAAACCGCTGGAATTGTCAGATAGAATAGAATGAGTACAATGAGACTGAACATGGAAGTATTTTTTGGCAAGGGTAAATATATAAAATGCCATGTACCCCCAAACGGAGAGAATTAAAAAGAGGTGTTTATACGAAACCGATGGTGGTATAAATACGTATAATAAATATGGGCATCATTGATGTACCCTGGAGGTTGTTTTAATCCCCGTACATGGCCACATGAAGCTCAGACCTTCATTCACAGCCATTATTTTCGCCAGGCCGGTGCATCCTTAGGGGATTTAATCGCATTCCTCGAAGCTTTTCTCGTACTGTGTGATGGCTTTAAGGCTCATTGCCATACTGGAGAAGCCCCCGTCGTGATAGAGGTTTTGCATGGTGACCTTACGTGTGAGGTCGGAGAACAATGTGATGCAGTAGCCGGCACATTCATCAGCCGTGGCATTGCCAAGGGGCGACATCCGGTCGGTAAAATCCATCAGGGAATCAATGCCTTTGATCCCGCTACCGGCCGTGGTACGGGTAGGCGACTGTGAAATGGTGTTTATGCGTATTTTCTTATCCCTGCCATAAATATACCCGAAGCTCCTGGCAATGGATTCGAGCAGGGCTTTGGCGTCGGCCATGTCGTTATACCCCACCAGGGTGCGTTGCGCCGCGATATAAGACAGTGCCACCACCGATCCCCATTCGTTGATGGCATCATGCTTCCTGGCATAATAGAGAATCTTATGGAAGGAGAGTGCCGAGATGTCAAGGGTTTTTAAGAAATAGCTGTAATCCAGCTTGTCGTATGGCAGGCCTTTTCGGACATTGGGCGACATGCCGATGGAATGCAGGATAAAATCCACCTTCCCTCCCATCACCTCCATTGACTTTACGATCACCTGCTCCACTTCTTCATTGACGGTGGCATCAGCCGGTATGATCACCGACCGGGTTTTTTCAGCCAGCACATCAAGTGCCCCGAAGCGAAGAGCAACAGGAGTGTTGCTGAGGGTAAACACCGCCCCTTCCTCGTACGCTTTCTCAGCCACCTTCCATGCGATCGACATCTCATTCAACGCACCGAATATGATGCCTTTTTTCCCTTTTAATAAATTATATGCCATAATGATAGTATTTGGATAGTATTTGAATGACAAAAATAGAAGAAATATTTAGAATGATTATAAATAAATGATTCACTGCGTGATAATAACAGGGTTTTGAAGGTTTTTCGAAAGCGATTTCTCCCGGTGTATCACCGCCATTCCGGGTATCAGTATTATTCATGAGCAGTGTTCGAGGCACGGTTCCTCCACCAGGCGGACAGTTAAGGCCCTGTGGGGGTCCATCCTTGTCAGATCCTGAGCAGCTCCCTGGCGTTCTCGATGGCTGCCTCTGTCACGTCTTCACCGCTGAGCATACGGGCGATCTCAAGGATGCGTTCCCTGGTTGTCAGCAGCTTGATACGTGTGACGGACTGGCGGGCTTCCTCGGTTTTATATACCAGGTAGTGTTTCTGACCTTTGCTGGCGATCTGGGGAAGGTGGGTTATGTTGATCACCTGCATGCGGTCTGACATATCCCGGATAATATTCCCTACCTTATCGGCGATCTCGCCGCTCACCCCGGCATCGATCTCGTCAAAGATAATGGAAGGAAGGGCGAGGGCATGGGTAAGCAGGGATTTGAGGCAGAGCATTACACGGGACAGCTCGCCACCCGAGGCGACGCGCGATATATCCATCAGGGTTCCCTGCTTGTTGGCCGAGAAGAGGAATGATACCTGGTCGCAGCCCCAGGGGGTGAACGAACCTGTTGCCGTATGATCGATCCGGAACCGGGCATGGGGCATCCCGAGCTGGTGCAGCATGCCGGTAACGGTTTGCTCTATCCGGGGGAACGATGACACCCTCTTTTCCGAGAGCTGGCCAGCCATAGCCGTTAGTTTCTCTGTTGTTTCGGCCAGCGCTTTTTCCGTTTTTTCGATATTGAGGTCATATCCGGCGATGCGGTCGATCTTGTCCCTGAACTCATGAAGGATTGCGATGAGTTCGGCCACCGTGCCAACGCGGTGTTTCTGCTGGAGGGAATAGAGGGTGTCGAGCCGTTGCTGGAGGGTCTCTATCCGCCCGGGATCATAGTCAATGCCATTGCCCAGACGTTCGGATTCCGCGGCAAGATCCTTCAGCTCAATATAGCTGGATTCCAAGCGTTTCACCAGTTCCTCCGCCACCGGGAAGAATGGGGTGATTTTCTGAAGCATCATCTGGGCATCCCTGAGGAGCAGTGTTACGGGTTTGTCATCGCCGGCCAGCAGGTCATAGAGGTGCATAAGGCTGCTCTTGATCTCCTCGGCATGCAGGAGGGTCTGCATCTCCGCCTCATGTTCCTCCTGTTCACCTTCTACCAGCCCGGCCTTATCCAGCTGTTCGTACTGGAAGAGGTAGTAATCCAGGTCGGCCTTGTTTCTGTCGGCTTCCTGCTTCATCACCTCGTACTCATGCTGCAGCGTTTTATACCGCTGATAGGTATCCCTGTAATCGTTGAGCAGGTCCAGGTGGCCGGCATAGGTATCGATCACACGGAGCTGGAACAGGTTATCCCCCAGGAGGAGGTTCTGATGCTGTGAATGGATATCCACGAGCTTTGTTCCCAGCTCCTTCAGCACGTTCAGTCCCACGGGCGTATCGTTGATGAAAGCTCTCGATTTTCCTGTATTGCTCACCTCCCTGCGTATGGTTGTCACGGGCTCAAAGTCGAGCTCGTTCGCGGCAAATATCTCTTCCAGTCCGTAGCCGCTAATATCGAACGAACCTTCCACGATACATTTTTTTGTTTTGTCGTAAAGGGCGGAGGTGTCGGCTCTCTGTCCGAGGATGAGAGACAGTGCTCCGAGGAGGATTGATTTGCCGGCGCCCGTCTCGCCCGAAATGATGGACAGTCCCGGGCCAAACTCAATCTCCAGGTGGCTGATCAGCGCGTAGTTCTGAACAAAAAGTGTTTTAAGCATAACCGCAGTTACCCGGGATCACCGGAGGGATAAAACTACGAAATAATTCATTATGATCAGATACCCTGTTGTTGTAGGATGGCGTCGTATTTGTTCTTGTTGGCAGGGTCAACCTCGGTGAGAATCATGTGCACACGTCTTTTCTCATCCGGCGGGGCTTCGTTGGCCTTGAAGATATTCAGGAACTCATCCGATTTGGCGTCGAAGATCACCTGCAGCAGGAAGAGGTATTGATCGGGCTTTTCCCTGTACACCTCCTGGATCAGGCGCAGGCTCTCGGCAATCTCAGCCCTGCCCTCAATACGGTTGGAAGACATCTGGTCAAGGCCAAGCCGGTTATACCGGTAGATAAATTCCCTCACGGGGCTGTACTTGTCATCGAGGATATTACGGATCAGCCAGTACCGGTTCCTGTTCCCGGTGCCTTCATAGGCCTTCCACCCGGATTCAGGGGCGTTCTGTGCATTGATCACGATCCGCTCGGCTTTCTCAAAATATTCCGTCCCTCCTTCAGGGCTGAACGAGTCATAGTCAAGGCCCAGGATAACGTACGCATAGAAAGCCATGATGGATGTGAGGTTCGACAGATGGCCGGTCTCGATGAACTCAAGGGGCTGGAATTCAACATACCTGAACCGGATATTGTTGTCCTTGAAATTCAGCATCACGGAGTTATAGGTAGAGTTGAAGGCCGGCCGGCTCGATTGTACCTGCATCGTTCCCGTGAACTCATCGGAAGAGATCTGCTCCGTGATATTGATCAGGATGTTGCACTCAATCCGTTCATTATATTCGTACACATGACTGGTCCATTTCCTGTTGTTCATGAATTCATACAGGTCTCTCTGCAGGGTTTCGAAGATCTGTTTGTTGGTACCCTGAATCTGTTGCGTCACCACCTGCACGTTGCAGTTCAGTTCCTGGGCATTGAGGCTCATGCTGCTGATCAGCCACACTAGCAGAAGGCACATCACGGTGTATGTGGTTGCCGGTCTCATGGTTCTGTTCTGTTCACTTCCCGCCTTCTTTTTTCCACAGATGTTCCATTGCCGAGAGAATGATGCGGGCGATCTCATCTTTTCCCTTCAGTCCGCTCTCCATCATTTTTTTGTCTTTCCCGATAATGGTCACCCGGTTGGTATCGTAAGAAAAGCCGGCCCCGGGGTCGTTCAATGAGTTCATTACGATGAGGTCAAGGTTTTTCTCTTTCAGCTTTTTCCTGGCGTTCGCCAGTTCGTTCTCTGTTTCCAGAGCAAACCCGACAAGGATCTGTTTCTTTTTCATCCTTCCCAGGGTGGCGGCGATATCTCTGGTAGGGGTCAGCTCCAGTGTGAGGTTGGTACTGCCGCGTTTTATTTTATATGTTTGAGGGGCCAGGGGTGTGAAATCGCTCACGGCAGCGGCCAGTATGGCGGCGTCACACCCGGGGAACAATGCCACCGCCGCTTTATACATCTCTTCGGCTGTGGTCACACGGGTAAGGTGTATCCCCGAATAGTCAAAAGGAATTTCCACCGGTCCCATGATGAGAGATACTTCCGCTCCTCTTTCGATGGCTTGCCGGGCCAGGGCCATACCCATCTTTCCCGACGAATGGTTGCCGATGAATCGTACACGGTCAACCGGTTCATGCGTGGGTCCGGCGGTGATCAGTATTTTTTTTGACGCGAGTTTTTTTTTTGAGGTGAAGAAGGATTGTATCTCAGCCATGATTCTTTCCGGTTCCTCCATCCGTCCTTTCCCCGTCAGTCCGCTGGCCAGGTCACCCGTGGCGGGTTCCAGTATCCGTACACCTCTTGATGCAAGGATCTCCAGGTTTATTTGTGTCGACGGATGGGCGAACATATCGAGATCCATGGCCGGGGCAACCCACACCGGGCATCTTGCAGACAAATAAGTGGTTACCAGCAGGTTATCGGCCTGACCCGCAGACATTTTGGCAAGGGTATTGGCGGTGGCGGGCGCAATGATGAACAGGTCGGCCCAGGTACCCATATCAACATGGTTGTTCCAGGAGCCGTTCTCGGGATCAAAGAAGTCGACCATGACAGGATGTCCCGACAGGGTTGCCATGGTGAGGGGAGTAATAAACTGCCGTGCCATAGCGGTCATCAGCACCTTCACATCCGCTCCTTCCTTTACCAGCAGACGCACCAGCCTGGCCGACTTATAGGCAGCAATACTGCCCGTGACACCCACTATTATCTTCTTCCCCTTTACCATAGGAGGGGGGTTGGTTTATTCGCTCTTTTCAGGATTGCGGTGATAGATCTTTTCCTCCAGGAACTCCTGTAAGGCCATGGCGGTGGGTTTGGGCAACCGTTCATAAAAACGTGATATCTCGATCTGTTCGCGGTTCTCAAATACCTCCTCCAGGTTATCCGTGTAAAATGCAAATTCTTCCAGCTTACGGCTCAGCTCCTGTTTCAACTCGACGGATATCTGGTTTGCCCGTCGTGCAATGATCATCACCGCCTCATAAACATTGCCGGTTTGTTGTTCCAGCTTTTCCAGGTCCATGGTGACGGTGGTCACCGGCGCTTTTGTCTTTTTATAATCCATGTTATTTATTGGTTATATCCTTTTCCAGTTTTGATTTATCCGTCAGGCGTACCCTTGACTGCTCGAAGATCTGCTCCGCTTCCTTGAGGTATTTGCTCTGCGGGTATTCATATATGAACGTGTAGTATTCGTCGATGGTGTTCTGGTACCTGTCCTGCTGCTTATCGGCCACGCTATTGACGGCCAGCAGGTAGTTCGATTTCAGCAGAAAGAACAACATCTCTTCACGGTACTTGCTTGTGGGGTGATTTCTCAGGGCATCGCGCAACGCGACGATGGCTGATTTATACTCCCTCAAATTGTAATACAGCACCGCGCTGTCAAAGGCTTTCTTCACCAGCTTCTCCTCCATTTCCGACAGCAGCAGTCGGCATTCGTCCGCTTTTTCACTCGACGGGTATTTCCTTAAATAGATTCTCAGCGCCTCAATGGCATTGTATGTATTTGCCTGGTCAAGGCTTGTGCGGGGTGACAGCTTGTAAAAACAATAGGCCATGAGGTATTCGGCTTCCTCCTGGTACCGGCTGTTGGTGTAATCCCTGGTAAACGACTGGAAATAATGGGAGGCCAGGATGTAATCCTTCAGCTTATAGTAACACATGGCATGCACATAATTGAGCTTTTCGGATTTCTCTGTACCCTTGTATACGGGGAGGATCTGTTCGATCAGCGTCAGCGCTTTGGTGTATTGTTCCTTCTCGTAATACTCCATTGCCTTGTCATATTTAAGCGTGGCATCGCCGCTCTTCAGCAGCTTTTCATATTCGCTGCAGGAGGAGAGGACAACAATGGACAGGATGAAATATGCAATTTTCTTTACCAAGGGTTTGCATAAAATATTTTGCAAAAGTACACTTTTTCCCGGAAATAACATTTCAATGGCACAAAACTGCTTTTTTAACGGTTGGCGGGGCTTTTTATTTTCTGTTGTGTGATATTGAAAAAAGCCTACCTTTGTGCTGTATCAACCAAAACGCTAATACAAGTGGATATATTTGAAAAGATCCGGAGGAAAAAAGGTGCACTGGCACAGTACAGGGAAGAGGGACGTGGGTATTACATGTTTCCCAAGCTGGAGGGCGAGATATCTCCCCGCATGAAGTTCAGGGGTAAGGAAATGTTAAACTGGAGCCTGAACAATTATATAGGGCTTGCCAACCATCCCGAGGTTCGCAAAGCGGATGCCGAAGGGGCCAGCCAGTGGGGTATGGCCTATCCCATGGGGGCAAGGATGATGTCGGGTCATACCAACATGCACGAGGAGCTGGAACGTCAGTTGGCTGACTTTGTAGGCAAGGAAGATGCCTACCTGCTGAACTATGGCTACCAGGGTATGGTTTCCATTATCGACAGCCTGGTTGACCGCCATGACGTGATCGTGTATGACTCGGAGGCCCATGCCTGCATCCTCGATGGCTTGCGTCTCCATACGGGCAAACGGTTTGTCTACCCTCATAACAACATTGAAAATCTTGAAAAGCAGCTGGAACGGGCAGAGAAGCTGACCAGTCAGACCGGCGGGGGCATCCTCGTGATCACCGAGGGAGTGTATGGCATGGCCGGCGACCTGGGCAAGCTGAAGGATATTGTTGAACTGAAGAAAAGACACACGTTCCGTCTCCTGGTGGATGATGCCCACGGTTTCGGCACCATGGGGAAGACGGGTGCCGGAACGGGCGAACATTTCGGAGTGCAGGACCGGATCGACGTTTACTTCGCCACGTTTGCCAAAGCGATGGCCGGTATCGGCGCGTTCGTCGCCGGCAATGCGGAGATCATTGATTTCCTCCGTTTTGACATGCGCTCGCAGATCTTTGCCAAATCGCTGCCCATGCCCATGGTGGCCGGCGCCCTCAAGAGACTGGAACTGCTGAAGACCCGGCCGGAACTAAGGGAAAAACTGTGGACCATCGTCAAGGCCCTGCAGGGTGGACTCAGGGAGAAAGGATTCGACCTGGGCAAAACGGAATCACCGGTCACACCCGTGTTCCTTCACGGAAATATCTGGGAAGCAGCCAACCTTACCATGGACCTGAGAGAGAACTATTTGATCTTCTGTTCAATTGTAATATACCCCGTGGTACCAAAAGACGTGATCATGCTGCGCATCATCCCCACAGCCGCCCATACCCTCGACGATGTAAACCATACAGTAAAGGCATTTGCCGAGATACAGGAGAAGCTCAAAGCCGGTAAATATTCAAAGGAAGGTATCACGACCTCCAAATAGACAAAAAGCCGCTGATAACCAGCGGCTTTTTTGTCAATAATCCTTACCTGTTCATCAAAACGGGCTTGTAATTCATATGCCACCGGCAGTATCTTTTCATATTGTTTATGCAGAAAACAAGCACCTTAAATGAAATGACCAACGAGTGTACAATGATGCATTGAGAACCGGTGACCCGGACAGCACGCCTTGATGAACGCATCTTATCTCTAAACACGATGAAACCGAAACCCGCACTGTCTATAGCAATCATGATATTTGGGATCGTTGTTACCCTGTTCCTGCTAATGGTCACGGGAGTGCATGTATTGGGAAAGATGCCGGACAGAGGTTTTATTACCGTATTGAAAGATATTGGCAAGCAGTGTATTACGTGGAAATATCCATCCGCATTCTTTGTGATATATTTCATCGGTTATGTCTTCGTATGGTGGAAGCCCCTGTGGGGTGCTGTGGTTATCATCGCTGTAAGTTTGCTGTTTTTCTTCACCAATGCCATCCTGTGGAACCTGGCGCTCACTCTCCCTGCCCTGCTGGTGGGTGTTTTCTACATTCTCCTGTGGAACATGAACAGGGGAAAAGCATCCAGGGCAGGAAAGATAGAATGGCATAACCTGTCGTGAAATTTCTGTGCCTGACAGGTACTTCATTCGTCTCTTCCCTCCCTCACCGGTGTAATCTTGATAAGGAGGAAGAAGCAGAAGGCAGACAGGAGTAGATAAGAACATGAACTGTTTTAAGCTGTCCATGGCTCCCGCCCTGTCTCCTCCTGAAGAATTATTGAATTCCCTCTCATATTTTTCATTAATTCCTACGTATACGGTTATTGAATATGAAATTCACAGGCAGGTTACATCAACATGATTTTTTCTGCCTTTATCATTTTTACATATTCCCTTTCGGCTGGTTTCATGGTAGGCATCTTCATGGTATGGGGCTGTTTTAGAGCCAACGATTGAAGCCCTGAAGCCATATTTTCTTTCGGGGTGGTCCTTTCTTCAGTTTAACTCCGGTTTCCCGGTTTCTGTGAATGGAAAGAGCATTAATCCGTAAGCTCTGGAGACATTGACGGATTAGTTGCTGACTGATCATTGTCAATGATGCAGGAAAGGCTAAACCGGTGAAATGAAATACGCCGGGTTTTTATTTGTTATTTTCCCTCGATTTACTAATTTAGTATGTCCTTGTAAGTTACTGATGATCATGGGGAGAAAGGGTTCCGGATGATTTAACAGGGGGTGTTTCCCATGTGACTGAGGGGACGGTAGTCCCCCCGGAAGTAAGCAACGATACAGGTTTGATAGTAGAATTTCCATTTTTACAATGTGATAGAAATATATCCTGGCCGGTCTGTGGCAGGTTCCTTAATGTTCAATTACAAGACCGGACGTGTCACACGAAGGAAGATACGGAAAACATGTGGCACATTCCCCGGATGGAGCCCGGCATACATTCCTGGAAAGCAACTTTTGGGGGTAGACGAGGGAAATGAGCCTTCTTCCGCGACAAGCCTTTAAAATGTGCGGAGAAATGCATTAAGGATGGCCGGCATAGAGAAGGAGGCAACGCTGCACTGTTTATATACAGCATCCGGATGGAGCATATTTGGCGGATAGAGGGACAGATTTAAGTAAGTCCTGGTATTGCACGGGCATAAATACCCCCGGATGAGCCAGAGGTACATCCATGTTTCGTAAAACAGTTTTCAGAAAATAAAAACAATGTTTGATGATTCATAGCGAAGCAATATTTAAAAAATATAATATGCAATTCTATGGTACAAATACAACAAGAATGCGTTGTATATATACCAATACATCGTACTTATACAACGCAGTCTTGTTGTATTTGTACCATAGAATTGCATATT
>JAXDBV010000026.1:0-2579 GCA_034678415.1 Bacteroidales bacterium | reverse complement strand
TCCTGCAAGGTTGATGACAAGCCAGCATACCAGCCTGTATTCCATCCCGGAGAACAGGGGGAGGCCGGCGATACCCTGGGCAATACCGATGGTGAATGGATTGAGTATGGCGCCGGCGAAGCCCAACCCGGCAGCGATAAAGCACAGCGATACCCCGACAATGGAATCGTATCCCATGCTGATTGCCAGAGGAACCATGATGGCAATGAATGCAATGGTCTCTTCGCTCATACCGAACACAGCCCCGAAGATGCTGAACAGAAGCATGATCATTGTCATGATGATATTGTCCATGCCGAACCAGCGGATCAGCTTGTTTGAACGGCGTTTCTGTACCGACTGAAGAAAAGCCGTGATGCCGACATCAATAGCCTTGCTCTGGTTCATGATCCAGAACGAACCGCCAATCATGAGGATAAACACGATGATCCCTGCCTGCCGTACAAATCCCTCATAGAGTGCGGAAAACACATGCCATGTCTGGGGACTGTGATCCACAGGAGTGTACACAAGCTCCTGCACCACCCTGCCATCTTTCATGAAATCACGGTGTATATACTCTCCCCCCGGCAGTATCCACGTGAGAACGGCCGCGATGATAATAATGTAAAATACGATGACAAACGTATGCGGAAAGCGGGATGGTTTTGCCATACGGATCAATGATAGCTGTTTACGGGATTCCTGATTATTCCCTTTCTGTTGAACCGTTAAATATAAATATTTCCGGGGGTATATAACCCGGCTACTGTACTTTTCAGACACGTAGTATAAATATCTTCCAAATCAGGGGAATTGTTCGGAATGACCGCCTGTTTATTTACCTTTGCCTGCAGGTCGCCGTGTCATGCAGTCAAGGGAGATCATAAACAAATACCGCCGGTTACTGAGATTATCTTCCGCGGTGATTGCCCCGGGTGAAGTATCACAGATCAGGAAAGCCTTCAGGTATGCTGACGAGGCATGCCGCACGATGAATACCATGGGAAGGGAATCGTACCTCTCCCATGCACTTGATATTGCCTCCATTGTTGCAGGTGAGATGGGGCTGGGGCTGGTATCGATCCAGGGGGCTTTGCTATGCAAGATCCATGAATCGCCGGATTATTCAAGAGAGAGCATTGAGAAACACTTCGACAGCCAGGTGGCCGAGATTACCCACGGGCTGTACCGGATAGCACAGGTGAACACTGCCGGGACAAAATACCAGGCGGAAAATTTCCGGAAACTGTTGCTGAACCTGGCAAGTGATGTACGTGTGTTGCTGATCAAGCTGGCCGAACGGCTCGCCGCCATGAGAAAACTTGACCAGCTGCCCACAGAACAGCGGGTCGCCGTCTCATCGGAAACCTTCTTCCTTTATGCACCCCTGGCTCACAGAATTGGCCTGTATGGTATTAAATCGGAAATGGAGGATTTGTGCATGCGGTTCACCGACAGGGATGAATACGATGCAATCGTCCGGAAAATACGTGATACGGAAGAAGCCAGGAACAGGTACATCAGGGAATTTGTATCCCCTGTACGTAAAAAGCTTGCCGAACAGGATTTTGAATTCAGGATTAGAAGCCGCACCAAATCCATCTATTCCATCTGGACCAAGATGAAGAACCAGGGTGTTACCTTCGAGGAGGTGTACGATCTTTTCGCCGTCAGGATCATTCTTACAAGTCAAAGCCAGAACGAGAAGTCCGACTGCTGGCAGGCATACTCCATAGTCACCGATTTTTATCCGCCAAATCCCCAGCGACTCAGGGACTGGATCTCGGTACCCAAATCGAACGGTTACGAATCGCTGCACACAACGGTGATGGGACCACAGGGCAGGTGGGTTGAGGTACAGATACGCACAGAGAGGATGGACGAGGTTGCCGAGAGGGGCCTGGCAGCCCACTGGAAATACAAGGGAGGAAAGGAGGATTTCCCCCACTGGCTTCAACGGATGCGTGTGCTGCTTGAGAAACCCGATGCTGAAGCCAGCGAGTTTATCGATAACATCAAGCTCAACCTGTATGCCGATGAGGTATTTGTGTTCACCCCCAGGGGAGAGCTGCGGCGCTTGCCCTCAGGCGCTACCGTGCTCGATTTTGCCTACGACATACATACGCAGGTGGGAAATAACTGCACCGGTGCGAGGGTGAACAAGCGGACTGTCCCCATCAGGTATGTACTGCAGAACGGTGACCAGGTGGAGATTATCACCTCATCTTCGGGGAAGCCGACGCTCGATTGGCTGGGCTTTGTAGTAACGGCTAAAGCAAGGACAAAGATCAAACAGGCACTGAGCGAGGAAAAAGCAAAGGCTGCTGAGGCAGGTAAAGAGATGTTGCAACGCAGGCTCAGGAACTGGAAAATACCTTTCAGCGATGAGAATGTAAAGAAATTACTGCAACACTTCAGGATCAGGCTGTCGCAGGACCTGTACGCCCTGATATTCCAGGAAAAGATTGAATTGTCCCAGATCAAGGATATCCTCACCGGAAAAGCAGAGAAGCCTGCCGGTACGGTAGCCCCCGCACCGTTGCGTGAACCCGGGAAAGCGTCAACCCGGGGTGCCGAGGATTTTCTCGTGATCGACG
>JAXDBV010000025.1:0-19311 GCA_034678415.1 Bacteroidales bacterium | reverse complement strand
TCAGCCAGCCCATCATCCTTTCCTCGAGTTCGGCAGCGGCAGGCGAGGTTTCCCACACCATGCACTGGGCTCCCAGGGTGGCGGTCAGCATCTCCGCCAGCACCGATGCATAGCTCGCATTGGCCGGGAAATAGGCAAAGAAATTCGGGCTTTGCCAGTGCGTCATCCCCGGTACGATCACTTCACGAAAATCACGAAATATCGCTTCCATCGGTTCGGGCTTCCCCGGAGCCACGGAAGGAAGCTTTGATAGAATCTCCCCGGGTTGCACCTGCGCTTTAACAGGAAATGATTCCACCCGTTCAAAATAGTCGGCCATCCAGTCGGCAAAACGGTGGGCATAAGTGCGGAATTCTGAGACCTCCATCATAACAATTTGAATAACATTGTACTAATAAAAATAAACGGTTAATCAGATGAGTAGAGTTCGCTGATCTTTTGAGCAATATCGTTCAGCGGTATCTGAAGGATACACCGGAAATGTTTCCTTGGACAGCGTTCGAAGCCAATTCTTGAACAGGGCCGGCAGGAAAGGTTTTTCACTTCAACGATCATCGAACGGGGATCGGGCATGTAGGGAGACATACCAAATTCCGGAACGGTATTACCCCAGATGGATATGATGATCTTGTGAAACGCGGCGGCAATATGCATCATTCCGGTATCATGAGTGACAACAATCCTGGCCTGCCGTACGAGGGAAGCCGACTGGGCGATGGAATATTTTCCACAACCGTTCCATACTTGTCTACCTGCGTCCACGGCAATCTGCTCCCCTTCATCCTTTTCTCCTGCTCCACCCAGGAGAAGGACAGGAAAAGGGATGAGCCTGCAAAGGGCAACGATCATATCCGTTGTCATGCGCTTGGTGGCATGCTTTGCTCCCACCACGAGGGCGACATATCCATTTCTGAAATTTTTGGGTAAACGGTCCAGGGGCACCTCCCCTTCTGCGGGTATAAAATAATCCAGTCCCTTTCCGTCATTAACCACATCAAACAGCGCCACAGTTTCAAGGTACCGGTCAACAATATGAAGATCGGGGAGGAGGTTGAGATGGAAGCGCACCAGCAACCATTTACGGAAGTTCATCTTTCGGAACGTAAAGGAAAGTGCATCTATCCTCCTCTTGATGATCGCACTTCGCAGGCTATGGTGCAGATCAATGATGTAATGATAGTTTTCCTTCCGCAGGTTTTTTATTGTCTGACGGAGATTACCCTCGAACAGATGAATGCTGTCAATGTAAGGATTTACGGAGACCACTTCCTGGAACTGTTTCTTTACCAGGAAATGCACTTCGGCCTCCTCCACCTGCCGTTTCAGGCACCTGACGACAGGGGTGGTGAGGACGATATCACCTATGGAACTGAGCCTTATGATAAGGAATTTTACGCTCATCGCTTCAGGTTTTCAGGGCTGAACTTACGGAAAATCGCCGAATAACGGTGAGCAGCATCCGTAAAGGAAAAGACTTTCCCGCCCTCTGTCACCCGTGTAATCAGGGATTATGGATTTTCGGAAGGCATTACGACGGGTGAAACGATACGGCACCGGGGCGAGGTGCATCTTCATATTTCTGTTTCTGCCAGCAATACGATCGTGTTCTCTTTCACCTCCACCACGCCACCGCTGATCTCATAGGTAGCCTCCACATCTTCAACGGTGATGATTCTCACGATCCCTTTTTCCAGGGTGGAGATGATCGGGGCATGGTTCTTCATTACCTCGAACGATCCTTTTGTACCGGGAACCTGCAGAAGCTTGATTTCCCCCGAATACAATTTCTTTACCGGTGTGATGATTTCCAGAAACATGTTTATTATTTTCTACGGGGTAATCATGCCGACTGGGCCAGGATCTTTTCTCCCTTTTCGATGGCTTGTTCAATAGTACCCACCATCGCGAAAGCTGCCTCGGGATATTTGTCCACCTCTCCATTAAGGATCATGGTAAATCCTTTTATGGTATCCTCTATGGATACCCATTCACCGGGGCGACCCGTGAACTGTTCAGCCACATGGAAGGGTTGCGACAGGAAACGTTGCACCCTTCTTGCCCTGTGCACCAGCAGCTTATCTTCCTCCGACAACTCGTCCATACCCAGGATGGCGATGATATCCTGCAGTTCTTTATACCGCTGTAATATTTCCTTTACCTTCTGTGCCGTCTCATAATGAGCTTTCCCTACCACCTCAGGGGTAAGTATCCGTGAGGTGGAGTCGAGGGGATTCACAGCAGGGTATATTCCGAGTTCAGATATTTTCCTGTCAAGGACGGTGGTGGCATCGAGGTGTGCAAAGGTGGTGGCCGGTGCCGGATCGGTAAGGTCGTCGGCTGGTACATATACGGCCTGCACGGAGGTGATGGAGCCGTGCCTTGTGGAAGTAATCCTCTCCTGCATCTCCCCCATCTCGGTAGCCAGGGTAGGCTGATATCCCACGGCGGATGGCATTCTGCCCAGCAGGGCCGACACTTCCGATCCCGCCTGTGTAAAACGGAAAATGTTGTCCATAAAGAAAAGGATGTCGCGCCCTTCCCCTGCCTTATCGCCGTCACGGAAATATTCGGCTACAGACAAGCCCGATAATGCCACCCTGGCACGGGCTCCCGGAGGCTCATTCATCTGACCGAACACAAGGGCCAGCTTCGAATCTTTTATCTTCTCACGGTCAACTTTATTCACATCCCATCCTCCGGCTTTCATATCTTTCATGAATTCATCCCCGTATTCAATCACACCTGCATCGAGCATATCCCTGAGCAGGTCATTCCCCTCGCGGGTTCTCTCGCCAACACCGGCAAACACAGAAAGGCCGGAATAGGCTTTGGCAATGTTATTGATCAGTTCGAGGATCACCACTGTCTTGCCAACACCGGCCCCGCCGAAAAGCCCGATCTTCCCTCCCTTTGAATAGGGTTCTATCAGGTCAATCACCTTGATACCGGTATAAAGAACCTCCGTGTCAGTGGTAAGATCAACAAACTGTGGCGGTTTACGGTGGATGGGGTACCCTCCCTTCTTCTCCAGGGGTCCTAATCCGTCGATAGGCTCTCCCGTAACGTTCATCAGTCTTCCCCTGATCTGCTCCCCGATGGGCATCTGTATGGGAGCGCCGGTGGAAATCACTTCCATCCCCCGCCTCAGCCCGTCGGTGGAGTCCATGGCTATTGCCCTGATGGTGTTCTCACCAATATGCTGCTGACATTCCACCACCAGCTTGCGGTTATCATCGGTAATGATCTCCAGGGCATCGAAGATATTTGGTAATTCCGCCCCGCCTTTTTCAAAGCTCACATCAACAACAGGGCCTATGACCTGAACAATTTCGCCTGTACTTTTTGCCATGGATGATAGTTTTTGGAGTGAGGTTCATCTGCAAATTTAATTTATTTTATCAGAATGACTAACTTTATGCGAAAGTTCAAATGTTATGAAAAGAGCTGCTCTTCACACAGTCGCATGGATCATCCTCTTCCTCATTCTGCCGGCGGGAAGACTCAACGGTCAGTGTACCAAAGCCGGCATAGGACTGGTTCTCAAGAACCCAAATGAGTTTCATGATGAACGAAACGGATTCCTGGGAGTCAACCTGAGAGGGATTTATGAATTAAGCCTCCCCTTCCACCTCTGCGCCGGATTTACCTATGTGATACCAAATACCTACAAGGAGACGGTGCCTTCATTGTATAAATGGTCAAACTCCCTGTACATGTTTGATGTCAATGCCCACTATATCTTCAATGAACTCGATCGTTTTGAATTTTACGGCCTGGGCGGTGTGAACGTATCTATCTTCCGGTACCACTGGGTTTCAGAATTTGACAATTTCAGGGAAACAGGCGGTAATACCAACGTCTATCCGGGTCTTAACCTGGGTGCAGGTTCCTATATGCGATTCAACGATCAGATTGATTTTTTCGCCGATGCAAAGATCATACTTGCCAGTAAGATACAGTTTGTCATCACCGGGGGTATCCTTGTCAACCTTCAGTGGTTCGCCAAACATGATGAGTAAGGTGCGGAAAGTTCATTCCACCCTTTTCATCAAGTCCGATGCAAAGTCAAGAAGAACCTTTTTCCCGCTTTCCGGCAACTGAACGTCTGCCAGACAGTCGAGTGCCTGCCTGTAATATCGGTCCATTTCCTGCCGGACAAAAGCGTCAATCCCCAGCTTCTTAAATATGCCTTTAACTTTCCTGACCTTCTCTTCAGGATCAGGTGCCGACTCCTTCAGACTGTTCTCAAGCACCTTTAGTTCATTGCCTTTGGCTGTCTCCAGGGCTTTGATCAGCAGGTATGTTTTTTTATTGGCAACAATGTCACCTCCGGGGGTCTTACCGAAACGGGCCGGGTCACCAAATACATCAAGGTAGTCATCCCTCAGCTGGAAAGCCAATCCCAGGTTTTCCCCGAACCGGTATAGACAGGAAGCGTCTTTCTTATCCGCCCCTCCGATGAGGGCACCCATCTGGAAGCATGCGGCAATGAGTGCCGAAGTTTTCAGCCTGATCATTCTGATGTATTCATCCACACCAACTGCGGGAAGGTTTTCATAATCCATATCATACCGTTGCCCTTCACAAACATGTATTGCGGTACGGGTAAACAAATCCATCACTGCCGGCAGTATTTCTTCCCGTGACCGGAGGAGGAACCGGAAGGCAAGGATTGACATCACATCACCTGACAGGATGGCCACGTTCTGGTTCCAGCGTACATGTATGGTGGGTTTGCTCCTTCTGAGCACGGAATTATCCATGATATCGTCATGAACGAGGGTGAAGTTATGGAACAGTTCCATTGCCAGGGCAGGATAGACAGCATGATCAGTATTGCCGGAGTACAGGCTGGCAGTGACCAGCACTATGCAGGGCCTCAGCCGTTTCCCTCCCATACCCATCATGTACCGGATGGGGCCATACAAATCAACCGGTAAATCCGGAATATCAAGAAGCGCTATCTCCCTTTCAATGATTTCTCTTGCCTGCCTGAAGTCAAGCATAACAGGTCATTTGGTAAACGCTTCGGCACCGCCGACGATTTCAAGAATTTCTTTTGTAATTGCCGCCTGGCGTGCCTTGTTATACTTAAGCCGGAGTTCCCGCAGGAGTTCGTATGCATTATCGGTAGCCTGATGCATGGCTGTCATCCTGGCTCCCTGTTCGGAAGCATACGAGTCGGTGAGCATCCGGAAAAACTGAACGCGTAGTGTCTTCGGAATCAATTCCTGTACCACATATTCCTGACTTGGCTCGATAATATAGTTCAGTGCGTGATACTTGCCTTTCGTCAGACGGTTCTTATGTTGAGACACTGCCACGGGAAGGAATTGCTCTTCCATGAGTATCTGAACCGCAGGATTCTTGAACTGATTGTACACCAATATGATACGATCGAATTTCCCGGTAACGAACAAGTCGGTAAGCCGTTGTACCATTTCAGCGGCAGAGCTGTATTGAGGCTTATCTACCAGCGAACTGTTGTACTCGTAAATGGGCATTTTTCTTTTCCGGAGGAATTCATATCCTTTTTTCCCGATCGCCAGGAACTGTACCTTCCCGTTCTGCAGCTGTTCTGAATATTTATCGTACACTACAGAAACGGCTTTTCTTGTAGCATTGGAGTTAAATGCACCGCACAGGCCACGGTTGGAGGTGACAATAACAATGAGGATCTTTCCTGTTTCCCTTTGAATGGTATACACATTATCATTCTTCTCCTCCCCGGATGACGCAACATAGTTCAGTATGTTCTGCAGGTGCCTGGCATATGGTCGGAGTTGTAGTATTGCATCCTGTGCTTTCCTCAGCCTGGCAGCCGCGACCATCTTCATGGCCGAAGTGATCTTCTGAATGGACACCACGGTGGCGATCCTGTTTCTTATTTCCTTCGAACTTGGCATACAATACCACCCTTGTTTTTATTCTTCCACCTTGAAGTTAGCGGCTATATCGACGGCCACCTTTTCCATGGTCTTCTCCATTTCCGGTGTCAGTTCTCCTTTTTTCAGCGTCAGGAGCAGATCCTTGTGTTTCAGCTCCAGGTATTCGATATATTGTTTTTCGAATTCCTTCACTTTATTCAACGGTACATCTTTCAGCAATCCCCTGGTACCGCAGAAGATCACGGCTATCTGTTTTTCAACAGGCACAGGTTGGTACTGCGCCTGTTTCAGCAGTTCCACGTTTTTGGCTCCCTTATCGAGGACGGCCAGTGTTGTGGCGTCAAGGTCTGAGCCAAATTTTGCGAACGCTTCCAGTTCGCGGTACTGAGCCTGGTCCAGCTTGAGTGAACCGGCCACTTTTTTCATTGCTTTGATCTGGGCATTACCTCCCACCCGCGAAACGGAAATACCCACGTTCACCGCGGGCCTGATACCGGCATTAAACAGGTTTGATTCGAGGAAAATCTGTCCGTCAGTGATGGAAATTACATTAGTGGGGATATATGCCGAGACATCGCCTGCCTGCGTCTCGATGATTGGCAGGGCGGTGAGCGATCCGCCCCCTTTTACCATATGTCTGATCGACTCGGGCAGGTCGTTCATCCGTGCCGCGATCACATCCGATTCAACGATTTTAGCAGCCCGTTCCAGCAGGCGTGAATGGAGGTAAAAGATATCTCCCGGGTAGGCTTCCCGTCCCGGCGGACGACGGAGAAGGAGTGACACTTCGCGGTACGATACCGCCTGCTTTGAGAGATCATCATAGATGATGAGCGCATCCCTTCCGGTATCACGGAAGAACTCACCGATAGCACACCCGGCAAACGGGGCATAGAACTGGGCTGCGGCCGGGTCGGAGGCTGTGGCCGATACGATCACGGTATAGTCCATGGCTCCATATTTTTCCAGTGTTGAGGCGATGCTGGCCACCGTCGAACCTTTTTGTCCAATAGCCACATAAATGCAGTAGATGGGTTTGCCTTTGTCAAAGATCTCACGCTGGTTGATGATGGTGTCGATAGCGATGGCGGTTTTTCCTGTCTGGCGGTCGCCGATGATCAGTTCCCGTTGTCCGCGCCCGATGGGTATCATTGCATCAATCGACTTGATACCGGTTTGTACAGGGGTATTAACCGGCTGACGGAAAATGACCCCCGGAGCTTTCCTCTCCAAAGGCATCTCAAACAAATCACCCTTGACAGGGCCTTTGCCGTCGAGCGGTTCACCAAGGGTATTGATCACCCTTCCCAGAAGCCCCATACCGGCACGTATTGAAGATATTCTGCCGGTACGCCTGACGGTGTCCCCTTCCCTGATCTCCTCCGATGGACCGAGTAATACCACTCCCACGTTGTCCTCTTCCAGGTTCAGCACTATACCTTCCATCCCGTTCTCGAACTCAACCAGCTCATTGGCACGTACATTGTTCAGACCGTAAATACGTGCAATACCATCCCCTACCTGCAGCACAGAGCCCACTTCCTCAAACTCTACTTCAGTTTTTATACCTTCCAGTTGCTTTTTCAGTATCTGTGATACTTCTGAAGGTTTAATATCAGCCATACTTGTATTGATTTAAATATCCTCTATCAATTCCTATGTTGATAACCGGATACTGTTAATTCTTTCCGTATTCTTCTCAGCTGGGACAGTACGCTGGCATCCAGCTGCTTGTCGTTGATCCTCAGGATAAAACCGCCCATGAGTTCAGGATTGACCGACCGGGTTACTTCCACCTTATCCTGCTCTTTTGCCAGCACACCAATGATTTTATTCACTTCCGTATTGCCTACCTGAGTGGCTGTGATAAGATTCACCTCGGTGATGCCCTGCTCTTTTCTGAACAGGCTAATGAACTGCCGGGTAATATCAGTGATCCGGTCCTCGCGCTTATTATCAAGGATCACATCCAGGAACTTCAGGGTAAACACATGTATCCTCATGCTAAATATTTTATGCAGCAGGGCCCGTTTCTCTGAGGATTTCACCACAGGATTATTGAGGTATTCGACAAGCTGTGTGGCAGACCGGAAAACCTCATAAATGAATTGTACATCTTTTTGCACACGACTGGCGATATTCCTTTCGACAGAAAGGTCGTAGAGTGCCCTGGCATACCTGACCGATATCTTGCTTCCGTTCATTCTCTTCCCGACCCGGTTAATTCAGTTTCATTTCCCTGATCATCTTTTCAATCAATTCCTTTTGTTCTCTGCTGTCCGAAAGCTTTTGCCTGAGTATCTTTTCAGCGATTTCGACAGACAGGAAGGCGACCTGTTGTTTAATTTCATTAACAGCCGCCATTTTTTCATTGATGATGGCTGTTCTGGTGGCCTCCATTATTTTTTCTGATTCCTGACCGGCTTTTTCGCGGGCATCCTCGATAATTTTTTCCTTCGCTTCCCGAGCTTCCTTCAAAAGGTTTTCCCTTTCCATACGAGCTTCGCGGAGCACAGCTTCATGATCCGCCTGCAGTTTTTTCATATCTTCCTTTGCCCTATCGGCCGCCCTCAACGCTTCGTGAATGGAATTTTCCCTGTTCTTCAGGGCTTTTAAAATGGGCTTCCACGCGTATTTCCCCAGGATGAAAAGCACGGTCCCGAAGGAGAGTACCATCCAGAACAACAAGCCTATCCCCGGACTAACTAGTTCCATATCGTGATTTTTTGTTGATGCAAAACGAAATCTTTACAGTCCTGCCAACCGCAGGACTGTAAAGAAAATTCCTCATTACTGAATGAAGAGTACGAGCAGGCAGACAACAACGGAGAAGAAGGCAACCCCTTCTATCAGGGCGGCAGCTACAATCATATTTGACCGTATGTCACCCACGGCTTCCGGCTGGCGTGCAATAGCTTCCATTGCTGTGCCGCCGATGCGTCCGATGCCCAGACCTGCTCCCAATACGGCAATACCTGCTCCGAGGGCGGCCCCCATTTTCCCGAGTCCCGCACCCGCAGCGGCTGCTTCAGCAGCCTGTAAAAGAATAAATGATAACATAATCTATGGTTTGGTTTAATAAAGCCTAAGTATGTTCAGCCGTTGCCATACCAAAGTATAAGGCAGACAGCAAAGTGAAGACATAAGCCTGGATAAACGCTACCAGCAGTTCCAGCATGGTCATGAAAACAGTGAATGCCACCGTCAGCGGCGAAACGGCAAACCCAAGCACAACGGCCATACCTCCGAAAATGAATATCAGCGAGAAAAAACCCAGCGCGATGATATGTCCGGCCATGATGTTGGCAAAGAGACGGATCATCAGTACAAACGGCTTTGTGATAACACCCACGATCTCCACGATCGGCATCAACGGAGGTATCTTGAGCCACCAGGGCACACCGGGAGCATTGAAGATCTCCATCCAGTAGTGACGGTTCCCGCTGAGGGCGGTAATAATGAACGTGAACACAGCCAGAACAAGTGTTACGGCTATGTTGCCCGTAACATTTGCGCCAAACGGGAAAATGGGAATCAGGCCCAACAGGTTGTTCAGCACAATGAAAAAGAAAAGGGTGAGAAGATAAGGCATGTATTTCTCATACCTGTGTTCTCCGATGGAAGGCCTGGCAATGTCATCACGAACAAAAAGAATGACCGGTTCAATCAGGTTCTGAATGCCACGGGGAGCCTGCCCTTCTCCCTTCTTGTAACGGGCAGCAATGGAAAGAAACAACCACAGCATAAGGGCAATACTCACAAATATGGCGAATACGTTCTTCGTGATAGAGAGATCAAGAGGAACATACTCCTCTCCATCAGGAGTCATCTCAACAATCTTCCCTTCGTTCTCTTCAGAGGTGGAGATCATGAATCCTTTGTATGACGAATGCCCGTGATGGAAACGGTTCGATATGAATACATGAAAACCCGAATATTTGCTGATCAGGATTACAGGGAGAGGCACGCTGAGGTGAAAATCCTTGTACGACAGGATATGCCATTCATAGGCATCACCAATGTGGTCGAGGATGAATGTCCCCGGATCGAATGCTGTCTTCCCGGTATGGGATCCTTCCACGCCTTCCTCCCCGGTCTTCTCCACAGCCTTTACGGGTATACACGATAGAACCAGTAACAATGTAAACAGCAGTGCTTTCGCCACAAAATGGTACTTCGCCATCCTCCTACAGGTGTGTATTGGACAAAAATATAAAAATTATGACAACAATACGGTAATTAAGGGTTATTATGATTTCGTTTGAGATAGACCAGTATCTCCCTGATCTCAAAAATCGTGAAGATCAGGTACAGTACAAAAAAACTGATCAGCAGCTGCAGGGCTTCCTCTCTGTTGAGGAAGACAAAAACACCGGCGGATATCATGTAAATAAACATCTTTACCCCTGAAGCTCCGAGATACCTTACGGTGAATTTACCCGGAGAGGAACGGTATGATTTCAGCAAATACACATGAAAAGTCAGAGTGACAAGAAAAAAGAAAAGGATGATAATGTATATACCGGTAACATGACGGATTGGAGCAATATAAGTAAATACCATAAATGCCATTGCCATGACCAGCAGGGTAAGTATTACCAGCCTTAACAGGAAAGGTCTTGGAAGGAGCAAGCTACCCATCGAACTTCATTTAAACCGGATAAGGTCCTTTACGGCATAATACATGGCAACCAGCACGGATAATACGGAGAGCACAACGGTAAACACCGGGAACTCCCAATGTATGATTTTGTCCAGTTTGAGGCCGCCGAACACACCCACAAGAATAATGACGATCATCTGAAACGCCAGGCTGGAGTACCGGGCATAATCATTTAACTGCTTTTTCTTCTCCTGCAGGTCTGGCGGTTGCTTTTTCCCTTTCTTCTGATTTTGTTCCATGGCCTGCGCTAGCTTCGGTCATATTGCAGTTCCCTGTGAACTTTGATCCCGGTTCGATAGCAAGCCTGCTGGTTTGTATATCGCCGGTAACTTTGGCAGTAATCTTCAATGTGAGCAGTTCACTAACCACGATCTTGCCCTCTATAGTGCCCGACACATCGGAATTTTTACAGATCACTTCTCCCTTGATCCTTCCTGTTTCGCCTATCACAACCTTCCCCTTTGTCTGGAGATTACCAACCAGTGCTCCATCAATCCTGATATCTCCGTTCGAACAGACATCACCGGTTATTTCGGTGCCCGCACCGATCAGGTTGATGGCTTTGTTTTCGGGTTCGCTGTTGTATTTCGACATGACACAATGTTTTTGGAATACGTGTTACTGATTAATTAGGAAAATATATAAAAATACACGACGCATAAAAATAAAAGAAAAACTACAACAACCCGGAGGAGGACTAAACTGCTCCTGCCGGTGTTATTCTTTCCGCAAACATGTATCAGACCTGTTGAACATCAACACACGAGTCCGTATGTATCCGTTGAACATACCGGTGTTTCTTCGATGCGTCGAGAAATGAAAAACAACATTATAACACTCATACTCTGGCTATTACCAAATAGTCAATTCATTCAAATGTTACCGGTTTGTCTTTCCGGAGAATAAAAATGACCCGTACAGGAAAATTACTGAAACAATTATGAAATTCATTACGGAATTACCTCCGTATTAATTACGTAATTAATACCTGACAGGGCAACCGGTGTTTTTCATGGGTTATTGGTAAATGTTTATGAATCCCTGTTTTTAATGTTTTACCGGTTCCATGTTGTGTGAAAGAAATAGAAGGATCGGTTGCGCTGAGCATGTGTATCGATCCTCAGGCGGACCGCGGCAGACAAGAGGTTTTGAGGCTGGTTCAGCGGGCGGTATCGTAAGCCCATTTGAGGTAGACGGAACCCCAGGTGAAGCCACCGCCGAATGCGGCAAGGATTATCTTGTCCCCTTTTCTAAGTCTGTCTTCCCATTCCCACAGGCAGAGGGGTATAGTGGCTGCGGTAGTATTGCCATACCTCTCAATATTGATCATCACCTGTTCCTTGCTGATACCCATCCGGTTGGCGGTAGCCTCGATGATGCGCATGTTTGCCTGGTGCGGTACCAGCCAGGCCAGGTCGGAAGGTGAAATATGGTGCCGCTGCATCATTTCCGTGGCCACATCGGCCATGTTGGAAACGGCGAACTTAAATACTGCCTGTCCTTCCTGGTAAATGAAATGTTCTTTCCTGTCAATGGTGTCATGGGTGGCAGGACGGAGCGATCCCCCGGCTTTTTGATGGAGGTGTTTCACACCCGAGCCATCCACGTGCAGGATATGATCAATGATTCCCAGATCATCGGTGGTGGGTTCAAGGAGCACGGCAGCGGCTCCGTCGCCGAACAACGGACAGGTTGTACGGTCAGAATAATCGGTAATGGATGACATTTTATCGGCTCCGGCGACGATGACTTTCCGGTACCTTCCTGTCTCAATAAAGCTGGCCCCGGTTTGCAGGGCGAACAGGAAACCGCTGCAGGCAGCAGCCAGGTCATAACCCCACGCATTCTTCAGTCCCGTTTTATGTGAGACCAGGTTGGATGTACTGGGGAAGAACATGTCGGGAGTGATGGTAGCTACAATGAGGAGTTCAATGGAGTCGGGAGGGGTGCCGGTTTTCCGCAAAAGGTCATTCACCGCCCCGGCAGCCATGTCGGAGGTGGCCTTGCCTTTCTCCCTCAGGATCCTGCGCTCACGGATGCCTATCCGTTGCATGATCCATTCATCGGTGGTATCCACCATACGGCTGAGCTCTTCATTGGTAAGTGTATATTCGGGTACATACCCGCCAACACCGGTTATAGCAGCTCTTATTGTTGCCATTATTTGAACGCTTCTTTAATCTTTTCTGTTAGCCCGGCTTCAATCACATTCACGGTTTTCAGGATCATGTTTTTTATGGCTACATCATTTGATATGCCATGACCAATAACCACAGGGGCATTGATACCCAGGATAGGTGTACCGCCATAGTTTTCGAAATTGAATTTTTCGAAGAAGGAATCCTTGAGGTTCCTTTTTCTAGCCATGATGTATAATACTTCTGCCTCCTTGAGAACAACGTTTCCCACGAACCCGTCGGTCACTACCACGTCCATTTTTTCGTTGGAAAACAGATCGTTCCCCTCCACATTCCCAATGAAATTGAATTCCTGGTTTCCGGCCATCAGTTCATAGGTAGCCTTTGTAACGAGGTTTCCTTTGGACTCCTCAGCACCAATATTCAGTAGTCCTACCCTGGGGTTTTTGATCCCGAAAACATGTTCTGCATAGAGTGATCCGATAATCCCGTACTGGTAAAGCATTTCGGGTCGGCTGTCGGGGTTAATACCTATATCCAGGATAATATTTCCCGGCCCGTTGAAAGAGGGCATCCAAGTAGCGATGGCTGGCCGGATGATTCCTTCAATGGTTTTCACGCTGTAATGAGCTCCCACGAGCATGGCCCCCGTGTTACCAGCACTGGTAAAGCCGTCAATATGACCTTCCTTCAACAGGCGGTACCCAACGGCGATGCTGGAATCAGGTTTATGGGCAAAAGCTCTGGCGGGGCTATCTCCCATCCCAATACACTCAGGAGCATGCACGATTTCATATTGCCCGTCGTTACGACCGGCCTTTTCAAGGAAGGGTTCGATTACCTTCTGATTTCCGATCAACATAAGGGTATGCCGTTTACCCAGTTCACGCATGGCAAGCACCGCACCGGCCACCGTGGAACCGGGAGCATAATCGCCTCCCATCATGTCAAGGCCAATTCTCATATCCTATGTACTTTTCACAGAAAATCAGGCACCGGCTTCCCTGGCAATTACTTTCTTTCCCTTGTAAAATCCGCATTCAGGGCATACCCTGTGATATTGAACAGATGCTCCGCAATTCTGGCAGGTGCCGAGGGTTGGCACGGAAGCTTTGTCGTGCGTTCTTCTTTTGTTTTTTCTCTGCTTTGAATGTCTTCTCTTGGGGTGTGGCATATCAAATATGATTAGTGATTATTACCCTGTATCTTTTTTAACTCATCCCAGCGGGGATCGATCTCACGTATATCATTCCTCTTCCCTGAATGGCCCGCTGAAAATTTTGCAAGTTTAGCAAGCATTTCTTTATTACACAAGCTTTTTCCTTTTTTATTTTCCGGATGAATCCGTTTCAGTGGCAAGGCCAGATGGGCAAATTCAAAGAGCATCTGTGAGATGGCGATCTCGTGGTCGTCAGGCTGGAGGAAGATGACATCTTCGGCATCAGCCCTCACCCCGCTTCCGAATTTCACATACACCGTGGCGTCATTGCTGAGGGGAAGCTCGAAATCATCCAGACAGCGGTCGCATGGCATGCATACCGTACCCCTGAGGCGGAACATAAGGATGAGAAAGGTGGCACTCTTGTCCAGGGTAACATCAGCCCTGATCGCCGACCGATGGATTTCTGAACCGGGAAATTCACTGAAAAAACGATCGTCCAGCATGAAAACATAGCGATGTTCCCCTTCTTTCAATCCCTTGAAATGAATGACATATTGATCCAGATAGTTCACCTTGGTATTAAAAAAGAGGTGTAAAAGTATGCATTAATCTTATATTTTGAAATTACGATCCTTTCAAATTATTTATGATACAGCTGAATTCATGTCAATATATTACCATAATAAAAGAAAAAAACCTACATTAGCCCTGCATACTGGATTTAAATAACCGATAACCATGTCACAGATAATTTTAAAAACCGTTGAACTGGTAAAAGTATTCCGTACCGACGAGGTGGAAACCACCGCACTGAATAATGTGAATATTGAAATTACGGACAAGGAGTTTGTGGCGGTAATGGGCCCTTCAGGATGCGGGAAATCAACCTTACTGAACATCCTTGGGATGTTGGATAATCCCACCAGCGGGGAGCTGTATTTTTTCGACAAGGAAGTGTCCAGGTTTTCCGAGCGGCAAAGGACAAACCAGAGAAAAGGCAACATAGGCTTTGTATTCCAGAGTTTTAACCTGATTGATGAGCTGACCGTATTTGAAAATGTGGAGTTGCCCCTTCTGTACCTCAGGATATCCGCTTCTCAACGGAAGAAAATGGTAAATGATATGCTCGACAGGATGAAAATATCGCACAGGAAAAAACACTTTCCGCAACAGTTGTCGGGAGGGCAGCAACAAAGGGTGGCCGTGGCACGCGCCGTAGTCACTAATCCCAAACTGATCCTGGCTGATGAACCCACCGGTAACCTTGATTCGGTGAACGGTGAGGAGGTGATGAGCCTTCTCACCGAACTCAACAAGGAAGGAACAACCATCGTCATGGTCACCCACTCCCCGTCGGATGCTGAATATGCCCATCGCATCATCCAGCTGTTCGACGGACACGTGGTGACGGAAAACATCAAGAAAATCCTGTAAAAGATCATTACAGAAACCAACGCTGCCGCTTCAGGGCACATCACCTGTTTCCTGACGGTTGCACGGAAGCATCAGGTATTGTCATTGGATTTGCCGTCATGAGCTACCGCTGCCATATGCCGGCAATGATATACTTCATGAACAGAAGAGCGGTGAAAATCCTTTGCTCATTGCGGTCCTCAACCCGTTCACATTGTAGAATAAAATACGTGTTCTCAATGTATTTGCGTTATTTTACCACTTAAGGATAATGAAACCGGTTCATGCTCCGGTGAAAATTATACATTTGCATGATCCGTTCAGTTATGGAGAAAGGACTAGTCATCAAATCAACGGGCAGCTGGTATATGGTCAGGAGGGATGACGAATCTGTGCTGCCTTGTAAGATAAAAGGGAAGTTCCGTTTAAAAGGCACCCAGGTTACCAACCCTGTTGCGGTGGGTGACCGGGTTGATTACGAGATGACGGAGGATGGGAAGTCGGGCATTATCACCCATATACAGGAGCGAAATAACTACATCATCAGGAAATCGTCGAATTTTTCGAAGGAAGCCCAGATCATTGCCGCGAATATTGACAAGGCCATCCTTGTGGTCACCATTGTCGCTCCTCCCACCACCACAATGTTTATTGATCGTTACCTGGCATCGGCAGAAGCCTACCGGATCCCCGTTCTCATAGTGTTCAATAAAACTGACCTGTATGATGCAACTGAGACCCAACAAATGGATAAGCTGATAGAACTGTATGAGGGCATCGGTTATCCATGCCTGAAGACATCGGTAGTGAGTAAGGTCAATATCGACCGGCTGAAGGAAGAGATCAAAGACAAGATATGCCTTTTCTCAGGTCATTCCGGCGTGGGTAAATCGGCACTGGTAAATATCATGGATCCCTCCCTCCGTGTAAGGACCGGAGAGATTTCCGATTATCACCGGAAAGGAAAACACACTACAACATTTCCTGAAATGTACCCGCTGTCGCAAGGGGGTTATATTATCGACACACCTGGTATCAAGGGATTCGGTGTGGTTGATATGGACCGGGAGGAGATCTTTCATTTCTTCCCTGAAATATTCAGGAAGTCGAAAGAATGCCAGTTCTATAACTGTCTCCATTCCCGCGAACCCCGGTGCGCCGTGAGAGAAGCCGTGACATCGGGATTGATAAGCCATTCAAGATACCAATCATACCTCAACCTGCTGGAAGAGCAGGACACCAAGTACCGGAAGTGATAATCCCGCTGACATCCTGAAATATGAAAAGCGGCAAAAAATATTCTATCTTTACTCCTCTCAATACTAATGATTAGGATAACAGGAAAATAACAATACCGATAATGAAAAGGGTCCACTTTCTACTGATCGTGATAATCCTCCTAATCCTTTCTGTTAACCTGTATCTGTATTTTGACACTTACCGGCAACAGATCGAGTTCCAGAAAAATTTCCTCATCAATCAGACCCAGATCTGCAGTTACGAAATTGAAACAACGGTGGACAATTTCCAGAATGAACTGAACTATATCCTTTTTTCAGAAAATATCTCGCAGTTTTTTACCCAACCGGAGGTAGCCCAGAACGTTACCAAGAAATTTGAACTGATATATACAAAATACCGCGATCTGGTGGTCAACATCATGCTGTACGACAACCGGAAGAATGTATTCAGTCTGTTCAGGGACAGCAAGAAGAATATCCTTACTGATAATTTCATATCGCACGTACAGAAAGATATCAAGCCCCGGGAATTGGTTGAGAACATCGACGGTTCGGAGTATAGTTTCCTGCCGGTCTTCAGCGATAACATGGTGGTGGGCAACGTACAGGTCGGGTTGGATTACCAACGTTTCATCACGTCGATATTCGAAAAATACCATGTTGAGAACATCCAATGGCAATGGTTGATTGACGAGGAAGGAAGGCTGGTGCTGAACAACGTGGCAAAAAAGGAACTGGTGGTTCCCCAGCTGAACGATATCACCGGGAATCTTTCGGAAGGATTCATGGGATCGATGCAGCATACCGTGCTCATTGACGGTGTTGAGGAAAATGTGATCACGGTATACATTCCCACCCGTATTCTGAACAAGGAGTATGGTATCGCGTTTTCCCTTCAGACAGACTATATCAGGAGCACCATCATCAAGAACTCCATCATTATTGCGCTTATCACACTGCTTCTGATCGGGTTCATTCTCTTTATTTTCTTTTTCATCTTACGGAAAAGGAAAGCGGAAGAACACAAGCTGAAGGAGTCGGAAGAGATATTGAAGGAAACCATCGACAGTCTGCCGGTTGGCGTCATTATCCGGGGTCCTGACAAGGGGATACGAATGATCAACCGTTCAGCGCGCGAACTCTTCGGTATCCCATTCGGCAACGATAATAGCGTTATGGTTGTTGCAGAAACAGCATTGGCCTACGGAAAGTCTACTGGTCAGGATTTCCCTGCTTCACCCCTCGATCCGAACCAGCTGATCCATTATCAGAAAGAAGGGAATGAGCTGGTCTTTTACAGGAAACAGATATCACTGAAGCAGACGGGAGAAGACTATGCGCTGGAGGCATTCATCGACATCACACCGTTTGAGAAAGCCCGGCGTCAGGAGGCAGCAGCTAACCATGCCAAATCGGATTTCCTGACACGTATGAGCCATGAAATAAGAACTCCCCTCCACGCCATTATTGGCTTGACCGAAGCATTCGAGGATAAAAAAGCCTCCCCTGAACAGCAGGATTATATTCGATCCATCAGGAAATCGGCCGATCTTCTTCTCTCCCTCATTGATGACCTGATGGATCTGTCAAAGATCGAGGCAGGTAAAATACTGCTGGAGGAGATCCCCTTCCGGCTGAGAGAAGAAATGAATATCCTCGTTAATCTCTACAAACCACATGCGCTGCGAAAAGGGATCGGGCTGACATCGAGCATCGATGACCTTATACCGGATGAGCTCATCGGTGATCCTTTCCGACTGCGCCAGGTGGTTTCCAACCTTGTTGACAATTCCGTGAAATTTACTCATTCGGGTGAGATAAGACTGACGGTTGACCTGGTGGAGAACAAGGCCGGAAATATAACCCTCCGGTTCATGGTTGAAGACACGGGTATAGGGATCCCAAAAGAAAGAATCCCCGAGATTTTCAGTGCTGTCAACCGCCCGGTTGACAACTCAGGTAAAGATTACCAGGGAACCGGTCTGGGAACAGCCATTGCAAAACAGCTGGTGGAAATGATGAACGGGAACATATGGGTTGAGAGTCCCGGTACCTTGTCAACCCGTACGGAAAATCCCGGCTCGCGCTTCTGCTTCACCATCAAAGTTTATTCCAATACAAAACTCAGTAAAAAAGTGGACAGTCAGTCCGTTCAGAAGTACCATCAGATAAAAACCCTGATCATACAGGATAAGAGCCAGAACAACGATACCCTTCTGAAGATGCTCCAGGGATTTGGCGTAAGCACCTATGTGAATTTCTACCAGGAGAACACCCTTGAACTCCTGAAGAACAATGCCCGTCAAAACCTGGAAAAATACAAGCTCATCATCATCTCAGATAGTGCAGCCTTTGACGGATTTAAAGTAGCTGCCCGGATAAATGAAGAGGGATTGGCGAATGAATATCTCATTCTTCTGATCAGCGCCAATGATAAACGCGGTAATTATATTAAAGCCAGACGATGCGGCGTGGATAACTACATCATCGAACCTTATCCCTCATCGGAGATATTCAATTTTATCCAGGATCATTTCCCTTTCATCACCGTGGAGCCAGGCAGTACTGCTGAAACCACGGTACTGGAGAAGGATATTGCGATACTGGTTGCGGATGATAATCTTATCAACCAGAAAGTAGCCCAGGCGATATTCAAAAACCTTGGGTTTGAAGTGGATATTGCAAATAACGGGAGAGAAGTGATGGAACTGGTAAAAACCAGAAAGTATGACATCATCTTCATGGATGTGATGATGCCGGAGATGGATGGAATGGAAGCCGCCGACGAGATCAGGAAACTGGGAAT
>JAXDBV010000024.1:0-5278 GCA_034678415.1 Bacteroidales bacterium | reverse complement strand
GCAGGGATACAGGAAATGCTCATCCAGAGTCATACGGGCATTATTCATATATTCCCGGCAATACCTTCCGGCTGGAAAGATGCCTCGTTCAGCAACCTGAGAGCCGAAGGGGCATTTCTGGTAAGTGCACAACGAAAGAATGGGTCGGTCACATCCCTGAGCATACGATCGGAAAAAGGAGGCAGGGTACTGATTTCCAATCCGTTTGAAACATCAGCCAGGATTGAAAGCAATACAGTGTTTCACTGTGATGATGGTGTGATTATTATGGATATGCATCCGGGAGAAAGCGCAACTCTTACAATAAAAAATCAATGAATCGTTCAGGGATCAATCAGTTTAATAAAGACCTGCGGCAGAAAACATTAAGAGCCTGACCTTGTGCGTACTGTTAATGTTTTCACATTGAATCAATGTCTTTATCTATTTCCTCATCAGGTTTTGCCTCATTATTCTGTCCGTGTAACGCTTTAAAAACTCTTCTGTTTTAACCGACAATCCTATTTCGCAGTTAGGTTCTTTTGTATCATCAATGACCGTATATCCCTCATCAGTAACGACAACGTGTGCTTTTCTTGTTTTGAACAATTCAGGCCAGAGGATCATTGCCACGGTGACGGCATCAAACAGGATGGGTTGGGGCTTTGGTCCCCGTTCAAGGCCCCACAGCGAGTATAGTCCGACGAGTGCATCCGTAAGCGGTGATTTTCTCAGGCTCATCTGTTCAATCATCTCATATTCCAGGATGACGAAGGTGGTAATATCCAGGCCGGCGCAGGTAATATCTGCGCCGGAGGAGATCAATTTCCTTGATGCTTCCACATCAGCCCTGACGTTCCATTCAGCGCTGGGAACCGGGCTGCTGCCATACCCAAGGTAAAAGGATCCGAACATTGAATATACATGCCGGGCCAGTTTCAGGGCACCGGGATCCTTGTCAATAATATCGGCCATATTCGGGACGGGCCCCACGGTGATGAGGATAATTTCACCGGGATATTTCCTCAGCTGTTCAATGATAAAGTCAGCACCTGTCTGTTTCAGCGGTTTCAGTTTTTCAAATCCTTCACCCCAGTGGAACTGGTTGGCATACCCGTCGTTGGTTTTCCGGCCGATCACTACCGGTATGCCTTCGCAACCGGTTTCATACAGTATCCTGCATGCTATCTGTGCACGTTTCGGGGTGTTGCCATAGTCGAGAACAATACCAACGATATCGATGTCAGGGCTGGCCAGGAGGAGGGCCATTGCAAAGGCATCATCAATATCATCTCCCAGATCACAATCTATGATGACTTTTTGCCTTTGTGCCAAACTATCCAAAGTAATGGTCGGCACGAAAAGCATGATAATGACGGCTAGAAGAATATTTTTCATTGTTTCCCGGTTGTTAAAAGACCTTTAATAATCCTTATTTTCCTTCCATAAACATACACATTTATTATAGTATCTTTCCGAAAAATCACGGGGATTATTGTTTTGCTCATACATTGAACACTACGCTGAAAACTCATCCTCTCATACGAATATTGTCACCATGAAACCATTAACCAGCCTCAGTATCATTCTGTTTTGCATTTCCGGTCTGTTTTATCCGGATCCTGCGAGTCAGGGCGAAAGAAGAACATCGGAGACAGTTCTCCGCGCCGATGGTTTAGAATTCAAGAAACAATACATTCGGCGGGAGTTTGACGGGAGGCATCGACCGGGGCCTTGGGATATTCACCAGTACCCGGGTGTTTTCCGTTACTCCTGTTCCAGGAAAGAGCTCATCATGGATGGATCGCAGGGTCAGAACCAGCATATCACACGCAGGGGTATTTTAATCAATCCTGCAAGACCCTATGCAGTTGAAGTAGAGTTTATGATTGATGAACCGGACGATGCCCCTGTTCCCAATTCCTTCTGTATCAACTTTAATATCGCGGGAAATGACGGAGAGCTGGATTCGATAACCTGCTGGGCGATGAACCTTGATATTGCCCCGTCAGGAAAACAACCTGCAGGAGTCATGAAAACCATGGGCTTTGTCTGCGGGCGATACCAGCAGGTTAAACCGTCACATCCAGTGAGCTGGTGCCGGATGCGAACGTTCTATACGATGATATTGCATGTAAACGAGAACTCCGACGGATTGTACATGCGGAATAAAGTGGCCATCCGGGTCTATGAAGGGGATGAATGTAAAGACAGTTTTGAAGCAGATTATAGTCTTTTCCCTTATCAGGTGGATTACTGCAACACTGTCCGTATCGGGTTAAACACGCATGGAGCCAACTGGATCGTGAAGAACATGAAGGTCTGTTACCTCGATTGAAGGCTGATGAGATCACCGGTCATAAAATTACCGTCAACCGGGGGTATTTCACTTGCCATTCGTTCAGATCAGCCATTGTGGCTATCGTCTTGAAGTAAAATCTGGTGCCCCGGAAACCCCCTTTGTCTTCAGGATTAATGCTGCCGGGACACCAGGAACCAACCTGCATTCGGACTAATGAAGATTATTTCATCAATCGCATGTCGTATTCACGTTATAAGGTCTGTTCAGTATTATGATGGATTGTTTTGCTTGGTTCTGTTTCAATAAAGTTTTGGATTTGTTTTCCAGTCGTTATCCTTGTCGAACGCATATTCTTTCACCCTGGGTCTTCTCTCCCTGAGCCGTACGGCTTCGATACCCAATTTATTTCCGAAGGAGTTCTTATCCTGTCCCACCCATTTCAGGCTCAGGACATACTCACCCGGATCGGGCCAGAAATCGAGCAGGTAATGATCCCAGGGCTGTATTTCTTCACTATAGAGGTTCATGGGACGGCCGATTTTTATTCCATTGAGGTAGGCCTGCCAGATACCGTAATCGGGGGCCTTTGTGACGCTAAGCAACAGCCGCACCGGCTCTTTCTCACTTACCGTGAACGGGACAGAAACCGTAGCCTGCTCATTATCAGGCACAAAAGTCAGTTGTCCGCCCATATAATGAGCCAGGTCTGTTTGCCAATCGGCTTTCCCCATTTTAAAGGAATTATTGTCGTATGCCTGCCTGGCTGAGAAGATTTTATCCAGGTTGGGCAATATCCGTTCTTCCGCAGGGGGAACCGAGAAGTTGCAGGTGGGTGTCCCTGTCTGATACCAGAATGCAACGGTTGAAAAATCATCCTCCCGTTTATTCCAGCTGTGCGTTCTTCTTTCTTCATTTTCATCAGCCGGGAGCCACCCCCTGGTTTCGATGGATACTTTGATACTTTTTTTAAACACGATAGGATCGGCAATATGCCAGCGGTATTCAGAAACAAGTCCACCGACACCCCGCTGGTCAAAGAATGCTGTTCCGAAGAAGGGGGTATTGACGATTCCTCTGAATCCCCAGGATTGTAAAAAGAATTCCTCGGTACCGGTGCCATAAATAGACGGTTCCTTTTCACCGTCGATATAGGTTTTTTCATCCCCTTCCCCGAACCACATCGGGCTTCTGTTACGCACCGCCAATACGGTTCCGACATAATGGCCTTTCCCCTCTGTTTCCAGGATCACGTAATCTTCATTATCTCCCTGGCCCACAGGATATTCCTGCCGGTAAAGAGCGTAGAAGTATGGTGTATTCCGGGGCAGGCGGTCCAACTTTTTCCAGTCGATGATCCAGTAGAGCAAGTTGATATTCTTATCCTTGCTTTGATTCACCACTTCGATCCGTATGGATTTCCGGAAAGGCATGGGCCAGTATGAGCTATAGGAGTCCCCCTCCTCGACGACGACAGGCAGGCTGATCACTTCATTTCTTCTGCCGAAACAACTGGCAAAGAAGTCGCCAAACGGGACTTCCACCCCGGGTTTGTCATTCCCGTCATAGAAGATCCTCAACAGCATTTCCTGGTGAGAAGCCGATCCTTCGGGTGCCCAAACCTGTTTGCCCGTGCCGTAAAAAGTGAACCAGAGATGGGTGACCACTCCTGGCCCTTTTGCATCAAGGACCACCTGGCTCTCGCCGGGGAACACCCTGATGTTGTCTTTGTTATTGGTGATGGGGTTTCCTTGTTCATCAGTATAGGTAGAGGATGATGCTTTGCTGACGCCCTCCATCGGTTTAATGAGATCGGAAAGAAAAGCACCTCCGATGACAGGTGAAGGTTCATTGTTGCAGGAAGAAAGCAAAAGGAGGAAAAAGCCCGCCAAAAGGTATATACACTGTTTTTTCATAATTCATTCATATTTGCTATGATACAAGTAGTTATTAAAACATATGCTCATTGGTTCTTCACACATCGTACGTAACAACCGAACCATTTTCGCTCTTCCAATCTCTGGATTCCGTCCTTGCTGAAAACAATGCTTCTTATCCAGGCATTATCCTTGTGGGTAGCCGTCCCCACCCAAAAGTACCCTACAAAAGTTTCAGCCTCAAAGGCATTATACCCGAGTAATCCTCCCGGCAAGGCATTAAACCCGGATTCATTCGTGCCGGTATTGACGTACCATCCTGAAACCGTTTTCAGTTTCTTCCCCACGCTTCCAGATTCTCTCCAGCCGCGCAGGTGGAGTTCATTCTCTGCCATTCCCAGGGATAATTCCAGGTCTCTCCAATCCGCTTCATCCGGTATATGCCACCCGTCGGGACAGGCATCCTTCACCGCTGCCGGCCAGTTATAGAGCACCCCAAAGGTTTGGTAATGCTCCGTTTCACGTGCCTCATCCGCACGTACTCCACGATAGTCATACACCCAGTAACGGCTTTCATCCCAGCTTAAATCTCTGATCTCGTCAACCCTGGGCAGATATGCAAGATTCTCAGCCATCCAGATCTTTTCACCGATCCGGATAGTCTGATAGGTATGACCGTCCCTGGCATCGGTAAAGACCTCCTGCGATTGTGCCGGGGAACCGAATAAAACCATTACAAGGTCTAACAGAATTACACAGAAAAATTTAAACATATAACAACTGTTTTAGTTAATATTAAGTCTCGGAATACTTCATTCTTGTTGAAAGTTTTATTCTCTTCATTTATTGTTTTACATGAATTGCGTATTTGTTTAATCAACCACACCGGTATTTCATTTCTTCTGATCCGGAACCGCTTCATATTTGCTTTTCAACTGATGCAATTCCGTTTTCAGGCTGTCAATGATTTCTTTGTATCCGGTATTGTTGAATTCATTCCTCATCTCCAGAGGATCGTTCTCCAGGTTATAAAGCTCCCAGTCCGAGCTGTCGGGATAAATCACATGGATCAGTTTATACTGTTGCGTGCGTATGCCATAGTTTTCGGGCACCTCATATTGAT
>JAXDBV010000023.1:0-9608 GCA_034678415.1 Bacteroidales bacterium | reverse complement strand
GGAAAGAGAAGATACCCCTTTCAAACCTCCTGGTGCTGGTGGATGATGTAGCCCTCCCTTTCGGACAGCTGCGCCTCAGGGCACGCGGCAGCCATGCCGGCCATAACGGCCTCTTCAGCATACAATCTGTCCTCGGCACCCAGGAATATGCCAGGCTCCGGTTCGGAATTGGCGATGACTTCAGCTACGGTCAAAAGGTAAACTACGTGCTGGGGGAATTCCATGAAGAAGAACAGGAAAGACTGAAACAAAAAATCGAGATGTGCGTTAAGATCATAAAAAGCTTCGTTACCATTGGCGTGGAACAAACCATGAACCTGTACAACAGAAAAGGATCGGAGTAATGCCTGCTTCATGACAGAACCAACAGATAAGATACGGATTGATAAGTGGCTTTGGGCATCACGAATCTTCAAAACAAGGAACCAGGCTGCCGAAGCCTGCAGGAAGGGCAGGGTATTTGTTGACGGTACCGTTGCCAAACCCAGCCGGACTTTACAAACTGGCTGTACTGTCGTTGTCCGGAAACCTCCCGCCATCTTTACCTACCAGGTGGAACAAGTTACCGCTAAAAGGCAGTCGGCCATCCTGGCAAAGGAAAACTTTAAAAACCTCACCCCGAGGGAAGAACTGGACAAGCTCCATTTCCTCGCTGCCCATACCCAGGGAACCAGAGATAAAGGAAGCGGAAGACCTACAAAAAAGGAACGCCGTATGATCGACAGGCTCTATAAACCATAGACCCGATACTGACCATGATCATCGCCAGAGAGAAACGGAAAGAAAATATCGCAGAATATATCCTGTATATGTGGCAGGTGGAAGATATCATACGGGCTTATGAATTTGATATCCACCAGATTGACCTCCATGTGATCTCAGGATTTCATGTCGATTCCGACATTCTCCACGAAATGCACGAATGGTACGAGAACCTGATCATGATAATGAAGAATGAAAAGCTGGAAAAATCAGGGCACTGCCAGTTCCTCACCAACCTGGTCAATGAACTGAACGAGCTGCACCAGGGACTGCTTGCCGATCCTTCAGAAGTACAGTATCATGAGTACTACAAATTGGCACAGCCCGGCATCGTGGAGCTGCAGGTGCGCTCAGGACACTGCTTTGACCATGATGTTGACACCTGTCTGCACGGCCTATACGGCTTGTTTCTCCTCCGTCTCCGGAAGAAAGAAATCTCCGATGCCACGACGGATGCTTTCAGAACCATCAGTAAGATGATGGCCTGCCTGGCAGCAAAATTCAAGCAACACGAAGAGCCTTCAGGATTGGATCAGGACTTCGACCCGGGCCTGAACTGACCGACCGGTATCAGAACTTAACGGAAAAACCCGCTCCGAATATCTCCTTGAACTGTATGCGCGGTGAGATATGACCCGAATCATCGGCAATACGGATATCATCGTCATAGATCAGCTGTGTGTTCAGGTTTGCCGACAGGTATTTATTGATTTTCATCGTGATGAGGGCTTCCCAACTGACATCAATATTCTGCGGCTTGTCCAGATAGTTGGAAAACAGGTCAAGCTTCGTGAGGAGATCCACATTGTCAACCAGTGGCGTTTTATACATCATCTTTAAGTATCCCCCTATTTCTGCCCTGAATTTTTTCCCGGGTTCCACCCCGAATGCTCCATCATCAGCCAGAGCATCGTCAAGCACAAAGGTGTTTTTTGCCGTGACGGGCGAAATGAAGAGGGTAAAGTTGTCCGACGGCTTATAATCCATACCCAGGGCTGCCATAAGGTAGGCAGGAGCCAACAGGCGTGAAATAATGACGGAGTCGTTGGGATAATTAAAACCGTCGGTTAACTGTGTCTTGAAACTTACCAGTCCGCTGTAAAACCAGTTCTTGAAAGCATTCCGGCCATATTTAACCGCCAGTTCCACCCGGTCATCGCTTTTTCTCGTTCCTTCCCCTTTCTGGTTTACCAGGCCATAGGCAATATCAAGGGTGTTATCCAGGGTCATCCTCCCTTTCTTGTAGTTTGCAAAAAGGTTGATAAAGGCGTTCCCCGAGACGGCATTGGCACCACCTGCTGCCCAGTTGGTGAGAGACACCTGTGAGAAAGTGAGTGATCCGGCACCTCCCGTGGTCCATACCTTCACTGTATCAGCGCTCTCCTGGCTCCACACCATGCAGGGAACAAGAAAAGCCAGCAATAAAACACGCTTCTTCATATGTATTGAGTTTGATGATTATCCGATATGATGGAAAATGAAGACTCCACAGGCGTAAAAGTAATGTATTCTGCGGGAATGAAAAAAATACTTCCGGGAAGACCGGCCGGTGGCAAGATAGCTTCTGATTACCGGAGGTGAAAGGGGTTGGCGGGCAGCCGGTCAGAATCTTAGTGTGAAACCCACTCCCATCAGCTCATGGAATTGTACTTTCGGTCCGACAAGCACCCTGCCCTCATGGTCTACTTTTGTATCAACATCATCATCATATACCAGGTGGGATTTCATGTTTATGGAGAACCATCGGCTCAACCTGATATTTCCCTTCACCTCCCAGTTCACATCAATATTCTGTGGTTTTGTTGCATAGTTGGAAAAAAGATCAAGGCGTGAATCCACACTTAAGTAAGGTGTTATATTCCCGTTAAAGCTGATCTTAAGAAATCCCCCGAACTCATACCTCAGGTTTTCCCCCAGCGTCTTAAAAACCTGCAGAACCTCATCAAAGGTACCTTTGATCACCCCAAAGGCTCCCCTGTTGGCCAGGTTCTGGTCTGCAACGATGGTGATCTTCCCTGACGCGGGGGCAAACAATAGCTTGAATCCTTTGTCCATCCTGTATTCAACACCCAGGGTGGTGAATATATACCCGGGAGCGAGAAAGTTGGATATCAGCGAGTCATTCTGATAATCATATCCCGGTGTCATTTGCGTTTTGCCGTTTACCATGATGCTGTAGTACAGATTTTTCTGTATCATCCTGTCGTATTTCGACACGATATCGATCTTGTCGTTGGTTTTTCTCAGATCGCCCGACTTGGAGATCATTCCGTACTCCAGCCTCAGCTTGTTGTCCCAGGTATATTTTTTCTGTTTCAACAAGGCTGAAATGTTGAGCTCACCATCGCCCGTCACGGCATTTTCACCTCCGGCCGACCAGTTGGTAAATGAGACCTGTGACACGGTGAAGGTCACACTGTCAGCCCAGGTCCATTTGCGTTGAAGCGAATCCCTTGCCGCTTCCGGCAGGTTGTCTTGAAGCCACAGGAATGCTTCATGGCTCCCGGCAATACCGGAGGTGACCCATGAACACACCAGTGCTGTTACCATGAACCGCAAAATATTCGTTAAGGTGCTGCTGGGATGCATTTCGGAATTTATTTAAATTTTCTGAATGACAGTATTATTAAAATAGAGTCGACTGAACAATACCGCCCCTAATCGCTGCTTCATGTCTAATCAGCCATTCCTTCCTCCATAGTCCCCCTGAATAGCCTGTCAGCGATCCATTGGCGCCGACAACACGGTGGCAGGGAATGATGATCGCCACCGGATTCCTTCCATTGGCTCTGCCAACGGCACGTGCGGAACGCGGCATACCTATCCGCTTCGCCAGTGTGCCATAGCTGATGGTTACTCCGTAAGGAATCTCCATGATCTGTTCCCACACCTTACCCTCAAAAACACTGCCGGATGGACGCACAGGTATGTCGAATTCCTTTCTTTTACCCGTAAAATATTCCCTGAGTTGTGCCACGGCCATTTTAAGCACCGGGCACGGCAGCTCATCGGTGATGCCCTCATGATCCTGGTAAGTAACAGAAATAACGAACTGCCCGTCCGTTCTGATCTCAACCGGGCCCAACGGGGATCCGATAACCGTTCGAAACATCTCTTTTTCATGTAGTATCATGAATTAGGATATTCGTTGCATACATTCCACAATCTCACCAATGAAGAAATGGTGAAAGTCGCCCGATGGATAGATATCCCGTATCAATGATTTTTCAATAAAATCCTCCTTTAATATATTTCCGTGATACAGCTTATTACACTCCATAAAAAAACGAGCCTGTTCAAAAACAACAGTACCTTTCCTTGTCTGGGCCGGTATAAGCCCTGTATTTTTTATTTTATCTACCTGCCGTCCCGAATGGTTGCCGCAATAGTTCAAAATCTTCCTGTATTTCTCATGAAAGAAACAGAGGCTGAAGGTCGTATGCTTGTCCATGAACAACAGGGTATAGCGCTGTGGCCGGATGAAGATATAAGCCACGGGCCGGTCCCATAATATACCAAACCCTCCCCAGGAGGCCGTCATGGTATTGAATGATTCCCTCGTACCTGCCGTTATCAGCATCCATTCGTTGTCAAGAAGACGGAATGAATTCTCTGATAATGATTTGACGTCTACGGATCGAAAATTCTCCATATGTCTGTTGGTTGGTTTTGAAAAATTTAAATTACATAATCCGATTGAAAACAGAAACAGGAGCCACCGAAAAAGTTTTGACCCTTAAATTTTTTTTTTATCTTTCCAGATGATAACAGGAAACACTGGCGGAGGGGGATGCCCTGATCCTGAAGGGGATCATTTCCTGCCGCCATTATCAATGCATATGCAAAACCGCGCCTGGAGGAAGATACAGGATTGGTCGCTGTTGTATGCCATATTAAAGGTATGGGTTAATTTCTGGCACAACTGGATCTATTACCGCCGTGTTATTGTGCTGAACAGCAACAAGATACCTGCGAATACACCCCTGATCTTTGCACCCAACCACCAGAATGCACTGATGGATGCGCTGGCCGTGCTGTGTACCTTTCGCGGACAACCCGTATTCCTGGCCAGAGCCGACATTTTCAGGAAGAAGTTTATTGCCCGGATACTGCATTTCCTCAAGATGTTACCTGTCTACCGGATCAGGGACGGTATCAGCACTCTGAAAAATAACGATGCTGTATTCCTGAAAACGGTCGAGGTGATCGGTAAAAAACGGGGACTGGTGATCCTCCCTGAGGGAAATCATGCTGCATATAAACGGCTGCGCAACCTCAAGAAGGGGATATCCCGCATTGCATTCCAGGCAGAGGAGAGCTCAGAATTTAAAATGGGGATACAAATCATCCCCGTCGGCCTTGATTTCATCCACTATAATAAGGTCAGGTCTACTCTCCTGGTGAATTACGGCGATCCTATCCATGTGTCCGATTTTTCCGACGCCTACCGCAAAGATCCACAGAAAGGTATGAACGCACTCCTGCAGGTACTGGCCAACAGAATGAAAGAGGTGATGATCCATATCGAGAGCGAATCATTCTACCAGACCTACCTCAGCCTGTTCGATATTTACATGAAACGGATGAAAGAACTCTTTGGCATAAGCATAACCGGACACCGGAACCGTTTCCACGCCCAGAGAAAAATGGTGTCTATCCTTGATAAACTGCAAAAGACCCGGCCCGACATGATGCAACAGCTCTACCTAAAAACAAAGACCTATTCGTTGAAACTTAAGAAGGTAGGGTTCAGGGATCATTTCATCTCCGGCAGCCGGCTGTCACCCGTCCCCATGATCCTCAGGGGAATAGCCCTCGCAGCAGCATTCCCCCTGTTCCTGTACGGATGGATTTTCAACATGCTGCCGGTATACCTGGCTAAACACTTTGCTAATAAATCCAGCGATCCGGTATTCCGCTCATCCCTCACCTTCGGACTCACCTTCGCTTTTTTTCCCTTGCATTACCTCTTCCTTTTTATCATCTCCCTGATCGTGTTCAGCCATTTCCTTCCGGCACTCCTGTTTATGCTGACACTTCCTCCCGCCGGTATACTCGTATCATATTATGCCGACGGGGCAGAAGATTACCTCTTCAGGCTGAAGCTTCTGGTATTGTCATTGCGGAAAAAGGGCTTATTGAAAAACCTGAGGAACAGCAGGCGTGAGATCATCAGCCTCCTCGATCAGTGGATCAAGGAAGCAAGGATGGCCGGTGCGGTATAATCCTGACGCACCCCTGCCGGATGAGTGTTCAACTCGTCATTCACCGCTGTGTCTTTGTATCGTACGGGCCATGGTTTCCACCTCCCTGAACACCCTCAGGAAGTTACCTCCCCAAATCTTCCGTATTTCAGTTGATGTATACCCCCTTCTCACCAGTTCCACGGTAATGTTCTCCATCTCGCTCACATCGAAACAGCCGTTCACGGCACCGCCTCCGTCAAAATCGGTACCTATTCCCACATGATCGATGCCTGCTACCCGCACTATATGGTCGATATGATCAACAACATCGGACACCGATGCCAATGGCTCAGGATATTTCTCATCCATTGCCATCCATTCCTGAATAGCCTTGTTTCTTTGCTCGTTATCGAGCTCGTCAAAGTTCCGGTATTTTTCCATCAGTGCACTCATGGCCGAATCCCTCTCCGCGTTGGGTTCCTGTTCTTTCAGGTAGGAGGAGACGAAACAAACCTGTATCACTCCACCGTTCCGGGCCAGGGCTCTCAGCATATCATCATCCAGGTTTCTGGGATTGTTGCACAGGGCACGTGCGCATGAATGAGAAGCCATCACCGGTGCGGCGCTGGTCTCCAGTACATCATAAAATGAATTATCGCTGATATGCGACACATCGACAATCATACCCAGTCTGTTCATCTCGCGAACCAGCTGTACCCCGAAGACACTGAGACCTCCGTGCTCCGCACCCGACGGATCGGTTGAGGAGTCGCATATATCATTGTTACGGGAATGACAGAGGGTGATATACCTTGCCCCCTTGTCATAATATTCCTCCACAAGCGACAGGTCGGTACCCAGCGGATACCCGTTTTCCATCCCGATGAACACAGCCCTTTTGCCCTCCTTCTCTATCCTGTACGCGTCTTTGGCTTCGTATGCCATCCCCGCAATGGCATCATTCCTGTGAACGGTTTTGTAGATCTCGTCAAAAATCAGGTCAGCCTGTCGGCGCGCAAGGAGTACCGATGCCGAATCACGTTTTCCCTGACCGATATACACCGCAAAAAATACGGCATCCAGTCCGCCTTCTCTCATCCTGGGGAAATCCACCTTGGTCTGTGTCACCCTTGCATCGTTCCTTACACCCATATCCAGCCCGAAGTGAATGAAAGCAAGAGGGGTATCCGTATGGGTATCAATGGTCAGCGTCTTCCGGTGTACCACCTTCGGATCATTGACATTCGGAACGCTTCCTGCATCATGGAGGAACAGCAGGCTTATCATGAACATAAAAAATACCCTTTTCATCTTGTATGTTTTTAAAACCGGGGAATGATACGTCTCTCAAAAATAATCATAATTATTTCCGGAGGACACAGGCAATAAGGGAAGGAATATAATCACCTGATGAGGAGGCTCACAATGGCGAAAAGGCCTGTGGCAAATAGCACGCCGCCGCTGATTCTGTTAAACCACACCAGCTTTCTCAGCCGCAGATGGTTACGGAAGCGGTGCACCACGGTGCTCAGCAGGAACCACCAGCTGGCTGCGCCAATGAACACGCCGGAAAAGAGGTAAAACACCTGCAGGTGATCGGTTTGGCTGATGGTTATTTTCAGGCCGCCAAAGACAGCGAGGAAAAGCAAAATGGTTATGGGATTCGACAAGGTAAAGAATAACACCGAAAGAAAATCTTCTGCCAGGGTGTTGCGCGATTTGTCCATCGATCTCAGTTTCTTCACCGGATTGGTATTGAATATCCTGAACCCGATAAATATGATCATCAGTCCGCCCAGCAGATGAAGAAGAGACTCCTTTTCCTGCATGAAATTGATGATAAAGCTGATGCCGAACCCGGCTACCAGAGCAAGGATTGTGTCGGCGGTTGCTGCTCCGAGGCCGGAGAGAAAACCTGAATGGCGGCCGTTGACCAGCGTTCGCTGCACACATAACAAACCCATGGGTCCCACCGGAATGGATACAGCCAGCCCAACAATAATCCCTTTTATCAGAACGATCAGCTCCATAAAGATTCAGTAATGCTCAGGTTTCAAAAACCATACCACAAGGATTCATCCCATGCAGACAGGAAGCGAAAATATGAAAAAAAATATTTACCCTGTTGGAACCAATGTTAAAATTCCTGAAAAAAAACAGTTCTTCTATATTTTACGTAAATAATGGGGAAGGGATTCATTTTTCCTTAAAAATCGCGCACCAGCAGCTTTGGTTCCATCATTTCCAGGATGGAATACCTCACTCCTTCCCTGCCAAGGCCGGATTCCTTGATCCCCCCGTAAGGCATATGATCCACCCGGAAGGCAGGCACATCATTGATAATTACGGCCCCCACTTCGAGCCGGCTGAATGCTCTGTTCTCCTCTTCCCTGAGCCGGGTGAACACCCCAGCCTGAAGCCCGAACGACGATGCATTTACTCTGTTGGCCGCCTCGTCGAAGGTATGATAGGGTTCAACGACGACCACAGGCCCGAACACTTCCTGAGAACAAACACGCATCTCCGGTATGGTTGAAGTGAGCACTGCTGGTTCAACATAACGACCCTCCCTTTTCCCTCCTGTCAGAAGGGTGGCACCGCCGTCAACCGCTTCACGAATCCATTCTTCCACCCGGATAGCGTTTTCTTCATCAATCATCACCGATATCTCGGTGGCCGGGTCAAGAGGATCACCCGGCTTGAGTGCACGCACACCGGCCACAAACCTGCTTGTAAAATCATTGAATACCTTCTGATGGATAAATATCCGTTGCACATGAATGCAAATCTGGCCCGAATAGGCAAATCCACCCGTGAGGCATTTGGCCACGGCGAGACCTATGTCGGCCGATTCGGTAACGATCACTCCGGCATTGCCGCCCAGCTCGAGGAGCACCTTTTTCCTTCCGCCATCCTGTTTCATCTTCCAGCCTACCTCGACCGATCCGGTAAAGGAGAGGATACTGAAGCGGGGATCGGTCACCAGTGAGTTACCGGTTTCGCGGTCCATGGGAAGGATCGATACAGACCCCTTTGTCACCCCCGAGCGATGGAGTATTTTTGCCAGCTCAAGGGTGGACAGGGGTGTGGATCGTGCCGGCTTGAGGATGATGGGATGGCCTGAGGCGATGGCAGGTGCTATTTTGTGTACCGCCAGGTTAAGAGGGAAATTGAAGGGTGAGATAGCGGCCACCAGTCCACGCGGGAAATACCGTACAAGGCCTTCCTTTCCTTTGCCGGCCGGTGTCCAGTCGAGAGACAGGTATTCACGGGGCAGCCGTTTAGCCTCTTCAGCGGCTATAATGAACACCTGCGTGGCACGGTCGACCTCCCCCAGCGCATACCGTACGGGCTTCCCCGATTCCATTGCCAGCACCTGCGCCAGCTTCTCCCTGCCCTCAGCGATAGCCCGGGCAATATTCATCAGCACCTCATACCTCCTGAAGGACGACTCTCCGGCAACTTCCTCCCTCACAGCGTCTGCTGCTGTAATGGCTTGTTCAAGCTCCTGCCGCCCGGCAAGAAAGGTACTGGCAAAAACAAGGCCTGTATAGGGATTGATCACCTCCAGCACCTGCGGCGTTTCAATGAACATCCCCCCGGAATAGATGGGATAACGGGTCATATCAGATGTGTTTCACAGGTATCAAATTTAAAAGA
>JAXDBV010000022.1:0-23978 GCA_034678415.1 Bacteroidales bacterium | reverse complement strand
TTTTTGGCGAAATCTTAAAAGTAAGAATCCTGCTCTAAAAGGGCAGGATTTTTAGTGTATTTCTTAAACGTTTTGGACGGATGTGAATTAATTACGTAAATAAATATAATTATTTACGTAATTCGGGAGATAATTCACGCACGGATTGATAACCGTGCAATACAATTAGTGTCTGCGATGAGGATTCACCCGGAGGTGGCGCAGGTTATAAAGGAGCAAAGGTAAGCGGTAGCGCCTGACCGCTCCCTGCCTGAATGTTCCGGCCTTGTAACTGCCCCGTCACTCAACGTTCATCAGTCCCCGCTTTACATTCCCGTCGGGAAAATCGACACGGTAGAAGTAATCCTTGTCAAAACCGGTATACTCAAGGCCGGCGGTGTAGTAACAGATACAGTTGCAGGTGCCCGCTTTCCACTCCCTGATCTCGATCCAGATGGTATCACTTACAAAGGTGGAGGAAGTGATGAACACGGAGCAGCAGTTGCCGTAAAACCCAGCACGGATGGTCAGGGTGGTGCCGTCAATCACGTATTTAACAGAATCGGTATCGGGAGGCAAAGGCACATTGCTTTCGAATGATCCGGAGGTATCACACTCGATGGTGGTCAGGTTGTTGAGCCGGATGCGGCGTTCCTCCTTCTTCTCACAGGTAAGGAGGATACCGGCCACCAGGAGGAGAACAGGAAGGACAATGCTTTTTAGCGGCAATTGTTTCATATGCCCCTGTGTCTGTCAGGGATACGGTTTTATGAATAACGCAGGGAACGGGTAAATATTTTTCAGAGGATCCGTTCGTATGTCTGTTCGTTGAGCTCCACACCCCATATCCGGTGCCGCTTTTCCTCTGTAATGGAAAAGCCGTATTTCCTGTACAGGTGTGCTGCCGCTTTCAGCAGGTCAACGGTCCACAGGATCATGCGTTTATACCTGCATTCCCTGGCGAAAGCAATGGTCTCCTCCATGAGACGATTCCCTATGCCGACACCCCTGATCCCGGGATGCAGCAGCATCCATCGCAGCTGGGCAGTATCATCGGAATACTTCACCACTCCCGCCGAGCCATGGATCAGAGCATCCATCTCCACGATCCAGATTTTTTCCCCGGGATCATTCCTCCTGGCAAACTCGGCCATGGGTATGGCGACATAGGTTTCAAACGTGCTGTCAAAGCCATATTCCTTCTTATAGAGGACACCGTGAAGGGCAATAAGGTACCCCAGGTCACCGGGCTCCAGGGTGTTCCGGATATGTATCTGATCGATGTGAACCATAATCCCAGGTCGTTTCTGAATTAACGGGGTTGATAACTATTCTGTTTTATGAGAAGACTATGTCTGCCGGAACGTTTTCAAGAATTGCGAGGCAGCCTACCTTGCTTTCTGGCTGCTTGATGAGGCCTGTTGTCCGACGAAGGCAACGATCTCGTCTTTCATGGATGATCTGTCGAAATAGCTTTTAAAGGTCTCAATTATAAAAGCCTTGATCAGGTCTTTGCGGTCGTCCCGGTGATCCGTATGATCAATATCCAGTAATTGGCGTGTTACTTGCTTTTCGAGCCGGGGCTTATGCATGACAATAACCCTTGACGCCATAGCCACATACGATGCGACAATCATGCTCCGGTCGTTCAACAGGGTATAAAATTCGCTGAAGATGTTTTCAAAGCGTTCGTCCACATCCGCTCTTGCCAGGTCAGCAATGATAAGGACAGCCGACATCTTGTGGTAAGAGTTGCTGCTGCGCATGAGTGTTACAAAAAAGTCCCACCGGGGATACAGGAGTTCTGGCTTCTGTTCACTGACCATTTTCAACGCCCGAAAGCTGTTATAGCGGATATTCTCATTTTTCATCACCAGGTTTCCGGCCAGTTGGTTCCGGTATGCTCCATCGGCCAGGGCCAGACGAGCAATGTCAGTAACATCGGTCAGTTTTTTATCAATATCGGGATACACGGGTACAGGTGTTTAATCCTTTAGACACAGTAATGATATATTGGAATTAAAATTACGGATATTCAGGGATTAAAACAATCATTTACTGAACCACATTCACCGGCCGGCGCGTGCGAAACAGGAATTCCAGTCGTCCCTGCTTCCGTGTATATCCTGATGTAAGGTACTGATCCGCTATAGAGGCGGACATTCTGGCCTGTCGCAGGAAAAGGTTATGCGGGTTGTTGAGGATGCATGGCGACTGTTCGTGAGGCATGAATCCTGCCTCCTGTAGTATTATCCCGGCAACACATAACGGCTAACTCACCCTTACTTCTTTGTTGAACTCATATTCCAGCAGAAGCAGTAACAGCGACATCGGCATCAGGCGACTGATAAAGAGCAACAACCGGTTGATAAAGAGAGGGACAATCACCTTCTTGCCTTTCAGCACTTTCCTTATAGTGAGCATGGCAAGCCTGTCGGAGTTAATTTTTGTCCATTCACCCCATTGCTTATGCGCATGAATCCTCGTGTAGGTACCTTCATTGGTTTCAACACCGTTGGGGCACAGTACCGACACCTGTATGCCGAACCGTTTCAGTTCCAGTCCCAGGCTCCTGGAGAAGCTTACCACGTATGATTTGGTTGCTGAATAGACGCTTTTAAACGGTATGGGAAAGAAGGCAGACAAGCTGGCAATATTCAAAATAATTGAATGGTTGTGCTTCTTCAGCATGGGTACAAAGTATCTGGTAATCAATGTCAGTGCCCTGATATTCAACAATATCCTGCTGTCGCTGTAATCGGGGTCCGATTGATCGAATACGGTAGTACCTGCCAGTCCGGCATTATTGATCAGGAAATTAATGCTGAGATTTTTTTCGCAACACCAATCATATACCTTTCTTGGTGCATCCGGCTCATTCAGGTTGATGGCCAGGGTGCGGACATCAATACTGAACCTGTTCGTCAAATCTTTCGCTGTTTGTTCCAGTTCGGGACCGGGCAACGCCACCAGAACAAGGTTCATACCGCGCCTGGCACACTCCGTTGCCAGCGATTTCCCAATCCCACTGCTTCCTCCTGTTACTAGGGTATATTCCATTGTTATCGCTTTTATCGTTGTGTTTTGATCCAACGGATGGTATGTTGTAATCCTTCTGCCAGAGATACCGGGTTGTATCCCAGTTCGCGCATAGCCTTCACGCTTGAATTCATCCAGTGACAATGATATTTCCTGACCAGTCCGGGGGTAATGAACGGTTTGGCACCAAACATTCTGGTCATCCCCGTGGTGATCCATGCAATAGCCATCATCAACCACAGCGGTATCTTCATCATACGGTGTTTTTTTCCATCCAGCTCACCGGCAAGGTCAAACAGCTTCGTGTACGATACATTCTCTCCGCCCAGGATATATCGTTCACCGGTCCTGCCTTTTTCCATGGCCAGCAGGTGACCACGGGTCACATCATCAATAAATACATAATTACCTGTACCTTCGCCATTTCCCGGGAGAAGACGCCATTTTCCCCTGATATAGTCTTTTACCAGTTTCGTAACACTGTTGCTTTCATTCAGGGGGCCGGGACCATATACCCTTGTGGGATTGACGACCACTATATCGTGCCCGCCGGCCAGGAGCCGGTCGATCTCTTTCTCGAGCATAGCCTTTGAACGTTCATAATGTGTACAGTAGGTTTCCGGGAAGGGTGTGGATTCGTCAACCAATGCTCCACGGGAAGGACCGAACACGGCGGCAGAAGAAGTAACGACACATCTCCTGACGCCCATGACTGATGCCATCTGCAACAGATCAACAGCGGATGTGACGTTCAACCTGTATATCACTTCGGTATCCCTGAGCCATATGCCGGCAAATGCAGCCACATGAAACACCACCTCACACCCCTGCATGGCTTTCTTCACGCTTTCGGGATCGGTAATATCGCCTTTAAAAAAGATGACATTGCGGGGCACCGTTGAGGGTAGCTTCTTCTCCGACCTGTAGAGGGCATGAACCTCATGGCCCTCTTCGGCAAGCCTCTCAACAAGCTTGCTGCCAATGAATCCGGTAGCTCCTGTGACGAATACTTTCAATTTCCTTCCCCCCTTTTCCTTACCAGGCGCATAGACGGATGTGCCGTTAGCGACAGCCACTCATTGGACAGGGCGAGGCAGCCATGGGCGATAAAGGCGGGCCAGATAGAACCCGCACGCAGGCATACCACGCAGAGCAGGATGCCTAAAGGGAGGCTGCCCACCACTTCTTTCCATCCCTTTGGGGTATGAACAAGTGAATACACGGCCGTATTGACTGCTATGGCATTCCATATACCCATTTCTTCCCTCATGGCAAACAGTAAATACCCCCGGAACAGAAATTCATAGGCAAACAGATAGGCCAGCCAGCTGAGGGCGCTCGTAACCAGCAATGCAGCCGTCCATGATGAGTTCCTTATCTGTGGATACATCTCAAGGTTCAGCGGGGTGCGATGGTTCAGGTAACTCAACAGCACCATTACCGCTCCCATGGCTGTGCCTGTCCACAGCACAAAAACAGGCTCTTTCAACACGATGCCATAGGCCGCCGGATCACTGCCGGTAGCGGTGATCACAAACGCCGAGATGAAACCATAAAAGAATAATCCGAGCAACCGCTGAAACAACACATGTCGCGCGTTGTCAATACCATGCGGTGTATGAATAATCAGATTCTTCCTGATAACCTGGTTGTCAGGAAGATAATAAGTAATTAAAAAACCGGCAATCAGACAGGTAAGGGCAAGAATCGACTGGTTCATCCGGAATCAGATAAGATAAAAATTCGTATTAAGATAGTGTAAAAAAAACAAGATGCCATAGATTTGGCTATAAAATAATCACTGAGATTAAACACTCCCGTTGAGAATCATCTTTTTCTCTCCCGGGATAACATTTTGATTTTATATCCGGTATGTTCATCTTTGAAACAACAAATACTGTTATCTGTTCAGGGATATATACACGGCAATGAAGCGTTAACTTACAAACGACTGCATATGGAAAAAATCAAGCGCATTGGACTGGTTGCACATGACAACCGTAAGAAAGACCTGATTGAATGGATTGAATGGAACTATAGAGAGCTGTTGCGTCATCAGCTGATATGCACCGGCACCACGGGCACGCTGGTGCAGAAGGTTATGGAGAAGAAGCTGGAGTCAAAGCAGCTGAAGGATTTCCGGCTCACGAAGCTGAAATCGGGCCCGCTGGGCGGGGATCAGCAACTGGGAGCTCTTATAGCTGACGGAGCGATTGACCTTCTGATCTTTCTCTGGGATCCCATGGAACCTCAGCCACACGACGTAGATGTGAAAGCCCTGCTCCGTATTGCCGTCCTTTATAATGTACCAACCGCTTGTAACAGGGCAACCGCCGATTTCATGATTTCATCCCCCCTCATGAATGAACCGTACGAACCGGTGATCAAGGATTACGGGGACTATACAAACCGTCGTCTGAACCTGAGCGACTGAATGGTCAAGGGGCTTCCCCGGCTACGGCTTCAACAGAGGAGCATAATCGGTCACATCGATACCAGCCGTTCGGCAAAAGCTTCAGGTGTGCGTACAAGGATGATCCCGCGGGGGATTTCTTTTTCCTTATCCCTGAGGTACAGGCTGCTGACAAATATCTTCTTGTCGGGGAAGCTTTTTTTCAGTTTCAGCAGATAGTCATGGATGGAATAATCGCCCAGACCGGCGGTGAAAGAAGTGAAGAGACAATCGATCCCGCGGATCGCCGATACTTCCACCAGGTCGCCGAAGGGAACCGACTGGCCCAGGTATATCACCTGGTGGCCCTGTTTCCTGATGAGGTAATGGTAGAACAGCAGACCAATCTCATGGAACTCGTTTTCGGGAAGGAACAGGAGGAAGGTTTTCGGATGTTTTTGTTTTGAAGGGATCAACCCGTCAATGGCCACAATCAACCGTTGCCTGATGAGGTTGGAAACGAAATGTTCCTGTGCGGGGTTTATGGTACCAACCTGCCACAACATACCCACCCGGTCGAAAAAAGGATAGATCACATGCAGGATGGCATTCTCAAACCCCATTTGCATGAATGCTTTGGAGAGCAGGCGATCAAACGTTATCTCGTCAAGATCGATCATGGCTATCACCAGGCTCTCCACCTGGTTGTCATAATCACCAGCCTGGTGCGACAGACGAAGGATCTGTTCCGTCAGCTCATCATTGGTGAGGCAGGCGATACGTGAAATCTTCACCCCCTGCCGGTATAGAATGGATATATTCAACAACCTCTTCAAGTCTTCATCCCCATACATTCTTATATTGCTGTCCGTACGCTTGGGCGCAACAAGATTGTACCTTTTCTCCCAGATACGGATCGTATGAGCCATGATACCTGTCAGGTTCTCAAGATCTTTTATGGTGTATAAAGCCATTTAATAAGTCTGTTGATACCCTAATAACCGGATAGCACCTGAAATGTTCATCCCTGCCGACATAATTTTAGCCCGTCTGCCGTGAGAAAATATAGTATTTCAATGAATTACAAAATATTTTCCCTTTTGGTGACCTTAATAAATTATAATGTGTACCTTAGCCAATGAACATGATCATATTCCCCATTGGCAATCCACATAACGACTTATATTCCAGTTTATTAAATCAAATCTACATCTATGGCAGTATTAAAAGTGATTGAAGTAATGGCATCCTCACCGAAAGGGTGGGAAGATGCAACGAGGGCAGCCGTGAAAATGGCCGGCAAAACGGTTAAGGAAATCCGTTCCGTCTATGTGCAGGACATGAGCGCAGTTGTCAAAAGCAGTAATATCACGGAATATCGTGTAAACGTTAAAATCACCTTCGAGGTGATGAACTGATGCAAATACCTATTTTATAACAAAAAACAATTTTTATGGGACTTATTGACTTCATCAAGAATGCGGGCGATAGAATCTTCAAGTCGGAAGAAAAGCGCGAACAGGAGAAAGCAGCCCTGATCCTTTCACACATCCGGAAATTCGGATTTGATACCAGTTCTATCCAGGTTTCCGTCGATGATGATAAGGTACTACTGACCGGCAAGGTAGACACCCACGAGAACAAAAACAAGATCATCGTCACGGCAGGCAACGTTGAAGGCATTGCCACCGTTGATGATCGTATTGTCGTGGTTACCCCTGCACCTCCCCAGCCACAAAAACAGTTTTATACTGTGAAAAAAGGTGATTATCTCTCGAAGATTGCTAAGGAAGTGTACGGGAATGCCAACAAATACAACATCATTTTCGAAGCCAACAGGCCGATGCTGAAAGATCCCAACCTGATCTATCCCGGGCAGGTACTGGTGATTCCCCCGCTGCCCTGACGGTCGGGTGACTGAGACAATACACAACCGGAAGGGGCGGTAAGCAGCCATCCTCTCCCACGTCATATCCTTCCCTGAGGAATATCGTTAATGTTCAACCGGACGAGGGAAAGAAATGGTGTGCTTCTTCTCCGCATATTCCCGTTCAAGGTATCTGTAATCCATGACTTATGTTTATCTCTGGGTACTGATGTTGGGACCGATCGTCGCCATGATGACCGTCCTTTGGGTGGTAAGTGTCTTCATCAGGAATGTGAGTATCGTTGATATTTTCTGGGGATTCGGCTTTGTCCTGGTGACCTTTCTCTGTTTTTTCCTGACAGAGGGCGAAGGAATACGAAAAAGCCTGGTGCTCATCCTTGTAACTGTCTGGGGCCTGAGGTTAACCTTTTACATTGCCTGGAGGAACATGGGCAAGGGAGAGGATTTCCGGTACCGCAGCTTCAGGCAGAAATACGGTGAGAACCGGTACTGGTGGTTCAGCTTTTTCCAGGTGTTCCTGCTCCAGGGCATGCTGATGTGGCTGGTTTGTGCCCCCCTGGTTGGAACACAACTGAAACACGGCCACCAATCCCTGAACCTGTTCGACTATACCGGTATAATCGTTTGGCTGACAGGATTCATTTTTGAGGCAGGTGGTGACCTGCAGCTGGCATTGTTCAAATCAAATCCTGCCAACAGGGGTAAAATACTCGACAAGGGTTTCTGGCGATACACCCGCCATCCCAACTATTTCGGCGATGCAGCGGTGTGGTGGTCGTTCGGCCTGTTTTCCATCGGCGCAGGATACTACTTCCCTGCCCTGGGTTCCGTACTGATGACCTTCATTATCTTCCGGGTATCGGGTGTGACATTGCTCGATAAAAGCCTCACCGAAAAAAAGGAAGGCTATGCGGATTATATTCAGCGTACCAGCTCCTTCATCCCCTGGTTCCCTAAAGACAAGTGAAGAACAAACGGTGCAATCTCTTCTTCCCGATGATTCGCCCGACATCTCAACACCGGTAATACGATGGAAAAGGTAGCCCTGTTCTGGTTCAGAAGGGATTTACGTCTGAACGACAATACCGCTCTTTTTCACGCACTGAAACATCATCCCAGGGTGCTGCCTGTTTTCATCTTTGACTGGAACATCCTGCGCCAGCTCCGGGACAAACAGGATGCACGGATCATTTTTATTCAACGGGAGGTGAAGAAGCTGAAAAAGGAACTGGAGGCAAGAGGTAGCTCATTGTTCCTGTTTCATGGCACTCCCGCGGAGGCTATACGTCACCTCTTATCTTCTTTTACCGTTGAGGCTGTGTATGCCAATGAAGATTATGAGCCCTATGCCCGTGACAGGGATGAGAAGATACATAAACTTCTGCAGCCTGCAGGTATACGGTTTGAGCTGTTCAAGGACCAGGTGATCTTCTCAAAGAACGATGTCATGAAGGACGATGGAACGGCCTATACCGTTTTCACTCCTTACATGAAGAAGTGGAGATCACTGTTAAACGATGTCCATTGCCGGTCGTACAACCCTTCGGCGATGGGTCAGCATTTTCTCAAAACCCCTCCGTTTCCTGACAATTTGTTGAAAGATCCGGGATTCCTGAAGAAGGCGGTGCGGTTTCCTCCGCAGGGGATCGATGAGTCGCTGATACGCAATTACCATCTGACGAGGGATTACCCGGCTCTGGAAGGCACGACACGGCTGAGCCTGCATCTTCGTTTCGGCACGGTGAGCATACGTGAACTAGTCCGTGCGGCGTTAAGGCTGAACGAGACCTTTTTGAACGAGCTTATCTGGAGGGAGTTTTACAAGATGATCCTCTGGCACCACCCCCGGGTGGAAAACGATGCCTTTAAACCGGCATACGACGAGATCCGCTGGAGGAATGATGAAAAGGAATTTCAAGCATGGTGTGAAGGGAATACCGGTTATCCGCTGGTGGATGCAGGCATGCGCGAACTGGCTGATACAGGATTCATGCACAACCGTGTACGCATGATCACAGCCAGCTTCCTGGTAAAGCATTTACTGGTCGACTGGCGCTGGGGAGAGGCATGGTTTGCCGACAAGCTGCTCGATTTCGACCTGTCAGCCAACAATGGCGGATGGCAGTGGGCCGCTTCCAGCGGCTGCGACGCCGTGCCCTGGTTCAGGATATTCAACCCGGCGTTGCAGGTGAAACGATTTGATCCTCAACACGAATACATCAAGAGATGGGTGCCGGAAGGGGAAAAAAAGAGGAGGCAGGTCATCCCTCTTGTCGATCATGCCTTTGCCCGTGCGAGGGCCATCGAAGAATACAAAAGGGCTATATTATTATACGGGAAAAGCGGGCGACGGGTTGCCCGAAATGGCAAGAAACATTCGTGATCATACAAGGCCGGCGGCCCTCAGTCTTTCCATATCTTCCGGGGTATCCACCGCCAGGGTCTCATAGGGCGTAAGGGCTGTTTTGATCCTGTAACCGTTCTCAAGCCAGCGGAGCTGCTCAAGCGATTCAGCTCTTTCAAGGTTTCCCGGAACCAGGCGGGTAATCGCACGGAGGACATCCTCACGGTATCCATACATGCCCACATGGATCAGGAATTCAAACGCATCATGCCACCCGGCCCGGTCGGTATTCCTGAGGTAAGGAATGGGAGAACGGCTGAAGTACAGGGCTTCCCCGCGCTTATCCACAACCACCTTCGGCTGGTTGGGATTATGAATTTCATCCTCACTCTTCGCCCTGCGCACCAGAGTGGCAATCATGGTATCACCGGTATCAAAACACGACATGAGGTTCCGGATCTGTTCCGGCCTGATAAAGGGCTCATCGCCCTGGATATTGATGATCACATCAAAGGTTCTGTTCTCCAGCCCTGCAATTGTGGCGGCAGCCTCGGCACAACGCTCAGTACCCGACCCGTGACGGGAGGAAGTCATTACTACCCGCCCTCCAAATGAATACACTGCATCGGCAATCCTCTGATCATCGGTGGCTACATACACGGGATCCAGAGCCATTACAGCCCGCTCATATACACGTCGGATCATGGGCTTACCCCCAATATCCGCCAGCGGCTTACCGGGAAAACGGCTGGAGGCAAACCGGGCAGGAATAATTCCTAAGTATTCGGACATGATACTTTTTTCTACAAAATAAGGATCTTTTTATGAAGAAGTTCCCGATGATAAGAAGAAAAAAGTGCCTGGCAGGAGATTCATGTACTTTCTGCCCCTCGTTGACCTGAGGCAGGAAACCGCAAATCACTGACAATTAAACAGGTTTAGTGTATCATTCATGCAAAATTGTCATTTTTTTTCATGAAAATCCTTACCTTTGCACGGGATTCAATACCCGGGATATAGCCGGGTTTTGGCATACAAATGATGGACATACAACAGATAAAGCAGCGGTTCGGGATTATTGGGAATTATATAGGCCTTCACAGGGCTATTGACCATGCCATACAGGTGGCTCCCACGGATCTTTCGGTGCTGATCACCGGTGAGAGTGGTACGGGCAAGGAGGTGTTTCCCAAGATCATTCATCAGTTCAGTAGCCGGAAGCACGGGCAATATATAGCGGTAAACTGCGGAGCCATACCGGAAGGTACCATTGATTCCGAGCTGTTCGGACATGAAAAGGGGGCATTCACGGGAGCTACCGACAGCCGCAGGGGTTATTTTGATGTGGCTAACGGGGGAACCATCTTCCTCGATGAGGTGGCTGATCTTCCCCTCGCCACACAGGTACGCCTCCTCCGCGTGCTTGAAACGGGCGAATTCATAAAGGTGGGTTCATCAAAAGTGCAAAAAACCAACGTGAGGGTAATCGCCGCAACCAATACCGATATCACCCATGCCATCATGAACGATAAGTTCAGGGAAGATCTTTACTACCGTCTCAATACGGTTCCTATTTATATACCTCCCCTGAAGGAGAGGGGAGAAGATATCCTTCTTCTGTTCAGGAAATTTGCCAATGATTTTGCAGAAAAGTACAGAATGCCTCCCATCAGCCTGACGGAAGATGCAAAAACGGTTTTGCTGAACTACAACTGGCCGGGAAATATACGCCAGCTGAAGAATATTACTGAACAGATCTCGGTGATTGAGCAAAACCGGATTATCCATGCAGACAAGCTGAAGGAATATATTCCTGATTACCAGGGTATTAAACTACCTGCCGTGATTCCACAGCCGGTGGATCAGAGAACCTTTTCCTCCGAAAGGGAGATCCTGTACAAGATCCTGTTCGATCTGAAGAACGATATGACCGACATGAAAAAGCTCGTCCTCGAGATGTTAAGGAAAGAGGGAGGGAGTGACGAAACGGAAGGGGCGAAGGCCGATCTTGTGCAGAAGATCTACGGCGACATTGGCGACAAGAGACAGGAAGGCCGCCAGCAGTATGACCTGCAGAGAAAAGAGATGGACGACATACAGGATACCGAAGAGATACTGGAAGAAAGCCTGTCGCTGGAGGACAAGGAGATCGAGCTGATCAGGAAGGCCCTTGAGAAGCATCATGGCAAGAGGAAGCATGCGGCACATGAGCTGGGCATCTCGGAGCGCACATTATACCGGAAGATCAAGGAATACAACATTGAATAGGCAGTCATCATGAGACGGAAGGATACACGGGGACCGGCTGTATGGATCACGGTCTTGTTAACGATGGTGTTGACCTACGGGTGCAAGATAAATTACTCCTTCACGGGAGCATCCATCTCGCCCGATATAAAGACCATTTCTGTGCAGTATTTCCCTAATATGGCCGATATTATTCAGCCAACCCTGAGCCAGGACTTCACCGATGCTCTTAAGGACCGGTTCAAGTCACAAACCCGGCTGACGTTTGTCAATGAGCTGGGGGATGTGGATTTCTCCGGGGAGATAACCGATTACAGCACACAGCCCGTTGCTATCACAGGCAATGAAGCTGCAGCACTGAACCGGCTCACCATCACCGTGAGGATAAAATACACCAACTCCATCGATACTGAGCAGAATTTTGACACCAGCTTCTCGCGCTACGCCGAATACAGCAGCTCACAGAGCCTGAGTGAGGTGGAAGGCAATCTTATTAAAGAAATTGTTGAACAGCTCACGGAAGATATCTTTAACAGGGCATTTGTGAACTGGTAATAACATGAAAAAACCATGAACCGGGAACAATTCAACGAATGCATCCGCCACCCGGGAGAGCTTGGCCAATCGAGTATCTCCGATCTGACCGACATGGTAAAGGAATACCCGTATTTCCAGACCGCCCATCTGCTTCTCCTGAAGAATCTCCATAATGTGGAGAGCATACGGTATGACAATCAGCTCAGGTACAGCACCGCCTTTATAACAAACAGGAGGGTATTATTCAGTTTGTTACATAACAGGCCACTGGGGTCTTCTCTGCCCCGGGAAGAAGCCGGGCCAGTACTGACAGCCATCCCTGCTGAGGATCTCTCGGAGCCGTTGGCGGATGAACCACCGGCCACGGATGATGGCTCTTCCGCACAGCCCGCCGTTGCGGAGGAGGCAGTTGCCGGGCCGCTGCCTGAACCGACAGAACAAAAGGATGGGCCACCCGAAACAACCAAGGAAACGGCAGAGGGTGAAATACAGAAAGAGACGAAGGAATCCCTGGCCGACCAGGTGCTGAAAAGACTGGAGGAGATAAAGAAAGCCCAGGTGGCCGGGCAGGCACAGCCACCAGAACCGATGACCGGGACACCGGAGGAAGAGACCATTGCCGACCGTATCCTGAGGGAAGTCCGTGAGGTAAGGATGAATAAGGAATCCTCTGCGACGGCCAGCATCCCTGATGAGCCTCCCGCAGCTGAAACACCCGCCCGCAGCACCATGCCGGATGAGAACCAACGCATCGACCTGCTGGATATTGATGATTCACACGAAGAAGTGGTGAACGCGGCCGGGGAGGAAAAGAGCGGAGAACAGGAAACGCCGGCTCCCGGGCTGCCGGACGATCTGCTGGAACTGGACCACCGCATGGATACTCCCACAGCCGACAGTACCGATGAGAATACCACCATAGCCCCCCGGGAGAGTGTTGAACATACCGAAAAAGAACCTCCCGTGCAAAAAAAAACGGATCCGTTGAATGAACCGTCCTACGGAAAATACTCCTTTGGCGAATGGTTCAACCACCTATACAGACCCGGGGTCAACTCATCGGCAACAAAGACAGCAGCTAGCGAACAGGATAAACTGATCGATGAATTCATCCAGGTAAATCCCAGGATCACTCCCCGACAGAAACCATCGGATATCCCATCGTACAAGGATCTAGCCGCCGACAGCGTGGTGGAAAACGATGAATTCCTCACCGATACGCTGGCAAAGATATATATCAGCCAGGGATACTATTCGAAAGCAGTCTTTGCATACGAAAAATTAAGTTTGAAATTTCCGGAAAAAAGTAGTTACTTTGCGACTCAAATACAGAAAATTAACGAATTAATCAATAAAAAGTCAGGGTGAAATGTATACCATATTTTTGATACTGATTGTGGTTGCAGCGATACTGCTAATCATGATAGTACTGGTTCAGAACTCCAAGGGCGGTGGACTGGCTGCCAATTTCCAGGCTTCGAACCAGATCATGGGGGTGAGGAAAACTGCCGATTTTCTTGAAAAATCAACCTGGACGCTGGCTGTGGCATTGCTGGTATTGTGTCTTCTTGCAAGCATTACCATACCGAGGGAGAGAGGGGCTGTTCAGTCGAGGATACAGGAGCAGATCGACAATACAGTGGATCCCAACGCTATTCCGAGTTTTCCCGCCACACAGCCGCAGAGTGGAACCACAAAGGAAGAATAACGGATACCGGACCTTGCTGAAAGATCAATACCAGTGTCAGACTGTCAGAATGTCTGACATTTTTTTTGTTGTCACATTTTACACTTAGTTGATTATCAACATTTTACCATTTTCAAACAATTTTAGGTTTCTGTAATTCATGAACCTCCGGTGATATTTTGTCCCATTCGCCTTCCGGAGAGGGTCTATTTTGTCTTTGGCATGGAATATGAAAGAGGGGCATACGAATTGACGGACGATTCAATAACCTTAAAATCTGATGATATGACAAAAACAAAAATCAAACCGTTGGCTGACAGGGTTCTGGTTGAACCGCAGGAAGCCGAAACCAAGACTGCAGGCGGGATCATCATCCCCGATTCAGCAAAAGAAAAACCGCAGAGAGGAAAAGTCATTGCCGTTGGTCCGGGTACCAAGGATGAAAAGATTGAAGTCAAGGAGGGCGATCTGGTGCTGTATGGCAAATATTCCGGTACAGAGATCAATGTTGACGGAAAAGATTTTCTTATTATGCGTCAATCTGACATTTTAGCAATCATTTAATCACTAACCACAAAATTTTAAAACCTATTGTTATGGCAGGAAAGGATATAAAATACAACATTGAAGCCCGCGATCTTCTGAAAAAGGGTGTTGATGCCATGGCTAATGCCGTGAAAGTGACGTTGGGACCGAAAGGGAGGAATGTTGTTATTGAAAAGAAATTCGGGGCACCACAGGTTTCCAAGGATGGTGTTACCGTTGCAAAGGAAATTGAACTTACCGATAAGTTCGAGAACATGGGCGCCCAGATGATCCGGGAGGTAGCCTCAAAAACGGCCGACAATGCGGGAGATGGTACCACTACCGCTACCTTGCTGGCTCAGTCTATCATTACTGTTGGCCTGAAGAACGTGACGGCGGGTGCTAATCCTATGGATATTAAAAGAGGTATTGACAAGGCGGTAGTCAAGGTGATTGAGTCGCTGAAGAACCAGACCCGGGTCATCGGGGAGGATAATGAAAAGATTGAGCAGGTAGCCCGCATCTCAGCCAACAATGATATCGGAATAGGGAAGCTCATTGCCGAGGCCATGAATAAGGTGAAGAAGGAAGGGGTGATCACTGTGGAAGAGGCCAAGACCACGGAAACGACCGTTGAAGTGGTGGAAGGGATGCAGTTTGACCGCGGGTATATCTCCGCTTATTTCGTAACTGATCCGGAGAAGATGGAAGCCGTTCTCGAGCGTCCCTATATTCTGCTGCATGACAAGAAGATATCGACCATGAAGGATGTGCTGCCCATCCTGGAAAACATATCACAGGCAGGCCGTTCGTTACTGATTATTGCCGAGGATGTTGACGGGGAAGCCCTGGCCACCCTGGTAGTGAACAAGCTCCGCGGTTCGTTGAAAATAGCCGCCGTAAAAGCCCCCGGGTTTGGCGACCGCCGGAAAGAGATGCTGGAAGATATTGCCGTCCTTACCGGAGGGACAGTGATCTCGGAAGAAAAAGGGCTCAAGCTTGACGGCACCACCATTGACATGCTGGGCGAGGCTGAGAAGATCACCATCGATAAGGAAAACACCACTATCGTGAACGGTGCGGGCGATCCTGCCTCTATCAAAGGCCGTATAGCCCAGATAAAAAAACAGATCGAGGTTACCACGTCCGATTATGACAAGGAAAAGCTCCAGGAAAGGCTTGCCAAGCTGTCAGGTGGAGTAGCCGTTCTTTACATAGGAGCAGCCTCCGAGGTTGAAATGAAAGAGAAGAAAGCCAGGGTGGATGACGCGCTTCACGCCACACGCGCGGCAGTTGAAGAAGGTATTATCCCCGGAGGAGGCGTCGCATATCTCAGAGCTATTCCCTTGCTGGAAAAGCTGAAAGGAGCCAATGATGATGAAAATACAGGTATTGATATCATCAAGAGGTCGCTGGAGGAACCCATCCGCCAGATCGCCGAAAATGCCGGCGTGGAGGGATCCATTGTTGTTCAGAAAGTGAAGGAAGGCAAAGGGGACTACGGCTATAATGCTGCCACAGATAAGTATGAGAACCTTTACGAAGCGGGAGTGATTGATCCCACCAAGGTGGCAAGAATCGCGCTGGAGAACGCCGCTTCCATCGCCAGTATGTTCCTTACCACGGAATGTGCTATCGTGGAACTTGAAGAAGAAAAACCACCGATGGGCGGTGGCGGAGGAATGGGCGGTATGGGAGGAGGAATGTACTAAGAGTCCACCATTATACCATTCAAGCCCTTCCATGGCTCCGGCCGGAAGGGCTTTTTTATTGACGACAGAAAACGGAACAATTCAAATCATTTGACAAACCGACAGATAAAACAAGGAAACACAATATTGCGTTATGATGCCCCTTCCAGCCATTTGCCCGAAAAATATCCGGGATACATCACACGGGATTCGCCTCGCCCCCAGGAACTATGAAAACAGGAAAACTTTATACCCTGACGGTTTGAAATTGTGAAAAAGAATTGCCGGAACAGAATTATCCATCTGATTGATAGCAACATACATAATACAAACAGCTCATTTATGCATATTTTTGTTCTGCTTCCCCCGTATTCCCATCCTCGACAGAAACATAATACAGGAAAAAGAATTATTAAATGTTATATTTACATTTAATATTCTTATATTTGTAGCGTTAAGGGATTATATACCACAGTCGTATGTCCCTTCTCGTGGTTTTAGGTTATTTTATAAGGTAAGGGTTGGCGATTCAGTCAGCCCTTGTCTTTTTAGAACAGGCCTTTTAACCGGGCAATACCGTACACAGCTTTCCCCGTAGGCCTGTTCCATTCAAAAGGGGAAAGATCCTCTCCTTCCATCAGTCGTTCATACTGCATTGGACAACTCAAACCTTTCCGTTATCTTTGTTCTGAACGAAAACCTTTTGATATGATCGACCAGATTCATCATTCTGAAGTATTTGATTTCAACGACAAGGCTTCTTATGGATCAAATGCGGTTGTAAGCAAGAGAGTGATCCAGAAAGCAGCGGGTAATATAACCCTGTTCGCTTTTGATGAGGGACAGGAGCTGAGTGAACACACCACCCCCTTTGATGCTCTCGTACAGGTAATTGACGGCGAGGCGGAGATCCTCATCAACGGGAAACCTTACCGTGTCGGGTCAGGGAAAAGCATCATCATGCCGGCAAACGTGCCGCACGCCGTCAGGGCTGTTAAGAAGTTCAGGATGCTGCTCACCATGATAAAGGAATAAGTATAAGGGGCGCGGACCAGCCCGCAAAAGATCTGCCCCATAGGCCCTGCAACAATACTGAAACGGATGAATACATCAACCAAAAATACCGGGGTTTTCTTTTACTATCACCGTAATATTTGATTATTTTTCACCGCTGTGCTTGGCACTGCCTGGTTACCAAAACATCACTTATGAATACCACTCAGCTGATCATCCTGTGTGCGGGGACGGTTCTACTGGCTTTCCTGTCGTGGCATATCTCATTAAAAGACAAACGATACCATGGTATTGCACGATTTTTTGCATTTGAATGTATCCTGATCCTTTGTTTATTAAACTATCCCTATTGGTTCAAAGATCCATTGAGTACTAAACAGTTGTTCTCCTGGTTCTTTCTCTGTCTTTCTGTTTACCCGGTGGTTGCCGGTGTTGTTCTTCTCCGTCGCGAGGGAAAACCCGAGGATAATTTCGAAAAGACTGTCTGTCTGGTTACCAACGGCATATATCATTACATCCGCCATCCTATGTATCTCTCCCTTTTTTTGCTGGGAGTGGGCATTATGCTGAAACGGCCTGGCTTATGGCAGCTCCTCCTGGCAGGAATAAACATCATCGCCCTGGTAATAACGGCAAGGATGGAGGAAAAAGAAATGCGGGTGCGTTTCGGTGATGACTATAGCCGTTATATGAAAGAAACAAAAATGTTCATACCATTTGTTTTCTGACGCCCGTCCACAGGACAACCCGCGGAGGCTTCTGAAAAGGCTCAAGGGGCATCCCTTTCCCGCGTTTTCGCGTTTCCTTTTACCGGGCTGTTATCCTGCACCCGGTGTATGAATGCTGTATGATGAACTGTGTACCGCCGGATCAACGAGGCAGCAAATTGTACACAGGGTGGCCTTCCCAGGAGCACATCCGTTGAATATCCGCGCGCAGGAGTTAAAACTATGGTGTATTTCCCGTGACATTATTCCCATGCCTGGCGGGGCACAGTGTACACATTAACTCCCGGAAACCGTGGTTGACCGTCGGAAGAAAAATAATACTGCCAGTAACACCATGCATGCGCAGGCTGCTTCCACGTGCATGGTTTTGAGCATACCCACCCGGTCGATCAGGTATCCTACCCAAATATTTCCTGCCATCATTCCAGCCCCGAAGTAAAATGCCCAGAAGATAGCCTGTCCTGTGGTGCGGAGGTGTGAAGGGGTGTGCGACTGGACATATTCCACCACGCCGACAAGAAATATCGAAATGGTAAAACCGTGGAATATTCCTACCGGAAGGGCAAGATACGGATTCCGGATATATCCGTAGGCCACCATTCTCAGGATGGTAACAGCCATGGCCAGTACGATCACCCATTCAGCCCGCCTCTTATGCACCATACGAACGCCAAACAGGAAAAAGGGTATTTCAAAGGCGGCCTAGACAAAGAAGGCCCAGCCGATCAGGCGGTTGTCGCAGCCCAGCTCCGCAAAATACAGGTTGATAAAGGACTGTACCGGCGCCGTGCTGATACCGAAGAAGAACAGCAGCACGAGCAGTACAAACAGTTTCCCGTTCCTGAAGAAGATACCCATGCTCTGGTAGTTGACAAGTCCCCACCCTTTCACCGGGCGGGGAGGCATAGTTGCCAGGTTGACAATGAAAATGATCCCGAAGAGGATGGCAGCGATGCTGAAGATGATGAATGTATTGTTTTGTGCAAGGAAATCGATGATAAGCGCTCCCACAGCATAACCGGCCGAGCCCCACAAACGGTATTGTCCGTAGGAAAATCCGTTCCCGTTCCTGACATAATCGATGGTCATCCCGTCGATCACCGACCCCATGGGCTACTGAAGGAATGATATGAAGAAAATCAGCAGAAGGATGAGACCATATGAAGTGGTCTGTCCGACCATCAGGATGGTGATGGCGCTGAAGAAGGTGAGGAGGAGGAGCACGCGGTTACCACCGAACCGGTCAGCAAGAATACCCAGGAGAGGAACAACAAATGTCCCCAGCGAGATATATACTGCATTGATGGTACCTATCTGCAAGCCGCTGAACCCTATTCTTTCCAGGTGGACATTAAAAAGGGTCGTCCACGAAGCGAAGGTGGCATACAACAGGAAATAGAACAGGCTCAGTCTTACCGGTTCTTTCATATCATACTTCATTCTCCGGGGATATGAAGATGCAAGAATAGATGATAAACCGGCAGGTGTCAGGCTATAGATGATGAACTTATAAACACCGCGATTATTTATTCAACAGTTGCTACTTGTCATCCCGTTCTGCCGTTGCCTGGTGTATTTCTTTGCTTGCGGACAGCATGAAGCGTGGTTAGCAGAAGAGTAATGACAGTGATCGGCAGGATGAACAAGAAAAGGATAGCATCCACCAGGTATAACACATCGTGCCGGCTGGCGGTCAACATAAGATATACGATATAGGCTATGTAATAGAGCAGGAACAAAGCCCCTTCCCAGCGGGCGATACGAAAGCCTGTAAAGAATATCGGCAGGCAGGCGAAGGTCGCGGCGGTCATGAACGGGATGTCGAAACTGAGCGCGGCAGGATTGACCTGCAAGGTTTCTGAAGCGAACAGTCCCGAGAAACCAAGCACAAATAAAATGTTGAATATATTGCTGCCGATGATGTTGCCAACGGCAATATCTCTTTCCTTTCTTATCGCAGCGACAATGGATGTGGCGGCTTCAGGCAGGGAGGTGCCGGCCGCCACGACGACCAGGGCGATGAAGAGTTCACTCACACCCAGAGACCGCGCCATATATACCACTCCGTCGACAAGCCATCCCGACCCGGCTACAAGCATGACCAGTCCAATGACCACCCACAGGATATTGATCACTATCGTTTTAACGATCCTCTTTCTCCCTTCAGGAGCAGACCGGTTCTGTCCGTTTTTTTCCCTGTCCTCCCTTCCGATCCTGATCTGCCACCAGGAATATAATGCCCCCAGGATCACCAGGAATGTTCCTTCCAGCCGGCTGATGGTGCCGTTGAGGGCCATGAGGAGAAGAAGAATAGAAACGCCCATCATCACGGGCACATCCAGACGAACAAGCTGTCGTGAAATAGACAGGGGAAGGATCACCGCGGATAAGCCCAGGATAAAAAGTATATTGAAAATATTGCTGCCCACCACGTTACCCAGCGCAATATCAGCCTTCCCCTGCATGCTTGACACAGTACTGATCATCAGTTCGGGGAAGCTGGTACCGTATGCGACGACGGTCAGCCCGATGACCAGCTTTGAAACACCTGCCTCCGTTGCCAGTCGTGATGCCCCCCGTACAAGGAGTTCTGCACCTCCTATCAGAAATAAAAGACCGGTAAAAAAAAGTAACAGGGTCATTGCGTGTGCGGGTTGCCTCCGTTGAAATATCTCAGAAATACTGTAACAAATATAGGAAAGAAGCCGTTAAACATTCCTTTGAAATGACTCTATTTACCGGCAGGGTGTTTTAAATCACCAGGTCAGTTTGTGATTCAGTAATATGTTTTCCCGATTCAGGAAATCAGTTACGAGGGAAAAAAATATCTTTGCCGTTTATTTTTCCATATGCCGTTCCCGGTTGTCATACTTGGTTGTGTGTTCCTGCTGATTGCCATCCGGCAGGTGGGTCGCTTCCGTGTGGGTATCTGGCACGTGATGCTGGGAGGGGCGCTGGTGGTGTTGATCAGTGGTGACATGACACCGGCGGAGGCGGTACGGGCTATCAATATTGATGTGCTCCTTTTCCTGTTCGGCATGTTTGTGGTGGGTACGGCTCTTGAGGAGAGCGGTTATCTGAGCTACCTGTCGTACCGGTGGTTCCGCCGGGCCACCGACATGAACCACCTGATACTGTTTGTGTTGCTGGGTATGGGAACTGCCTCGGCAATCCTGATGAACGATACGCTGGCAATCATCGGCACACCGGTGGTTCTGCTCCTCGCACGCCAGCAAGGCATTCCTCCCAGGATCATGCTGATAACCCTGGCTTTCGCCATCACCATCGGCAGTACCATGAGCCCTATTGGCAACCCCCAGAACCTCCTCATAGCCCTGGAGGGACAGCTATCCAATCCCTTCATCACCTTCCTGAAATACCTATTCATTCCAACGGTTATCAACCTGTTCATGGCCTACTGGCTGATCCGACGTTTCTACCGGCATGAATTCTCGAATAACCGACTGAAGCATCTAAAGCCATCGGTTCACGACCGGCAGCTGGCGAATGTATCAAAGGTCTCACTTATCATTCTGCTGTCATTGATCCTGCTGAAGATGCTGACGATACTGCTGCATAACGGATCGGCGTTCCGCCTGACATACATCGCCCTGTTGTCGGCACTGCCGATTCTCCTTTTCGGGAAGAAGAGGTTTGTTATCCTGAAGAAGCTGGACTGGTCTACCCTGGTGTTTTTTGCATCGATGTTTGTGCTGATGCAGGCGGTGTGGAACACCGGGTTTTTCCAGGATCTGATGTCGGGGATGGATCTTGACTTTTCCGCGAACGGGGTGATCATGGGCGTCAGCGTACTGCTGAGCCAGTTCATTTCCAATGTGCCTATGGTAGCTCTATACCTTCCGGTGATCGACGGCACAGGAATGAACCATGAAGGACTGATGGCTCTCGCTGCAGGCAGCACCATCGCAGGTAACCTGCTCATCCTCGGGGCGGCAAGCAATATCATCATCATACAAAACGCTGAGAAGAAGTCAGGGGTTAAACTGAAGTTCCAGGAGTTTGCCGCCATAGGCATACCCATGACAGTGATAAACATCCTGGTATACTGGCTGTATCTGAGCTTGTTATGAAATGGATTACAGGAATGCTGTTAATCCATATTCCTTCTGCATCCGTAAGGGATGATGCCGGTTGATCCTGCAATGCAAGATCACCTTTTCCGGTGATGCCTTATGTCCCATTCTTTTGGAGGGACAAAATCAGCAGGCCTCTGATCCGGAGGGGGAGTCATTGTCGGTTCGATGGATTCATACACGGAGAGGACATCCAGCAACTCCTGATAGATCTTACCTTGCTCATCTCTGACATTGGCAGTCTCGCAGGGATCGAGGCTCATGGAGAACAACAGGTCTTCATGGATCACCATTCTGGAAAGGCCTCGTTTGGCGTGTTGTTTAATAAGTTTCCATTCACTGTTCACAACAGTGCCGCAACCGAGATACAAATATCTGTCAATCCTTCCCGACTCTTTTTTCAGGACTGGGGATATGCTGATCCCGTCAAGTCGCATGTCTGAACCCAGTTGATACCCGATCAGATCACAGAGGGTAGGTAAAACGTCGACACATCCGGTAACCTGGCTGGATTCCCAGCCGCCTGTTAATTGTTCCGGCCATCGGATAATCGCGGGAACCCTCATTCCTCCTTCCCATTCCGTCAGTTTTCCTCCCCTGAGTTCTCCATTGGATCCACCCAGGCTCAAATCAGCACCGTTATCACTAAAGAAGAGAACGATCGTTTTGTTGGCGATGCTTAATTGTTCGAGGGTATGGAGAATATCGCCAATCCCAGCATCCAGGTTGGAGACCATGGCAGCAAAGGTTTGGCGCATGGTATTCCCTTTCCCGGGTCCGTTCTGAAATGCCGGCTTGTTTTTATCATACCCGTTCTGAACCAGGTATTTATCCTGTGCCTGAAGAGGAGAATGAGGGGCATTGTATGCCACATATAGAAAGAAAGGAGACTGTTTATAATACCGGTGTATAAAATGTACCGCCTTGCCTGTAATAAGGTCGGTGGAATAACCTTTGTCATAGGATGTTTTGAAACCCTTATGCCAGTCCAGTTCGCCAGAGCGGGTATGGTCAAAATAATCGATAGCCCCATTCATATGGCCATAGAAACAGGTAAAGCCTCTCCGTAAGGGATGGTATTCAGGTCTGGAGTGCCCGAGATGCCATTTCCCAATAATGCCCCTATGTTTATAGCCTGCTTCTGCCAGCACCTGAGGAAGGATTTTTTCCTGAGGATCGAGCCCGTAATCAAACCATGGACGTATCACAACATGACGTAAGCCATACCGGTCCTGGTAACGTCCTGTCATCAATCCTGCCCGGGTAGGGGAGCTCATGGGAGCGGAATAGAACCTGTTCAGTACAATGCCTTCCTTCGACAACCGGTCAATGTTGGGGGTCAGGATCTCAGGATTATGGTATCCCACATCTCCCCATCCCAAATCATCAGCGACAATTATGAGGATGTTGGGCCGTTCACCGTACCCTGCATTCGGTACAGCACAAACACCGAGCAGGATGCTGCCAATTTTAAGCGACACTTTCATGATTTAACAGGTTTCACTAATGTTGTTGATTAATTCATAAGCCGGACACTGGCATCAGGATGCCGGTTGTTCAAAGGTTAGTATGACCAGGGAATGGGGCGGGATGATAACCATCCCATTCCTGATGTAGACCTGTTTCTTTACAGGAATTACCCGATCGGGGGTATTAATATCATTATAAGCATCCGGCGAATCTCCGGAAAGTATGAAAGCCTCCACGCTCCGTGGCAACTTCCGGGAGGTGATCGTACAATCAACCTGTTTTTCAGGATGTCTGTTGACCAGGACCACTGACATTTTTGTCTTGTCGTCACTGCAGGTGACCA
>JAXDBV010000021.1:0-4142 GCA_034678415.1 Bacteroidales bacterium | reverse complement strand
TAGAATCCCAGTCCGAAATGACCGATGATGGCATTGGTCTGTTCCTTGTATTTATCGAGAAATTCCTCGGCACTGGAGAATGCGATCTGGTTGATATACTTGTCAATCTCCTCGGCCGTCATGCCTATGCCCCGGTCGGACACCGTGATAGTCCTGTTTCTTTTGTCAAGGCTGATCCGGATAGTAAGATCGCTCATGTCACCCTTGTACTTACCCACCGAAGCAAGTGTTTTCAGCTTCTGCGTGGCATCAATGGCATTGGAAACAAGCTCCCTCAGAAATATCTCATGGTCGGAATAAAGAAATTTCTTGATAATAGGGAAAATGTTTTCAGTAGTTACCCCGATTTTACCTGTTTGCATAACTGATAATTTTGTTTGACAACCAATTCTGTGCAACCTTTTTACAAAGGGTATGCCATTGGATATGCTACTGACAAATAGTCACTGGCCGGGATCAGCGGAGGGAAAAAAATTCCGGAACAACCATCAGCGTGATGAGAGCAGCAACCAGAACCGCCAGTACGAATAGAAAGAAAACAGTTAGGGTGATTCTGGTAAAGCGTTTTTCCTTCTCGAACATTTTCCTGCTGACGATACCGCGCATGTGGTTGGTGATCCGCATAAAAGCATTTTCATTATTCTGAATCACCGCATACACACCCAGGCTGAGCAGGTCGTTCTCCGTCTTCTGTTCCACCACAGGTAGCAGCACGACGATTTCGATATCACAGGACAGGTCTGCCACGGTCTTTACCATAGTTCTTATATCCTGCATCTTCTTTTCCTGGTCACCATTGGAAGATGATCCAAGGATCAGGATATTGATGGATCCCCGGTGCGGCTTGTTCTCCTCCATAGCCTTCAGAAACTTCACGTCCGACGAGTAATGCCTGATGCGATACTTTGACGGGTCATGAAACTCGTGCTGTATCTCTTCCAGATGAGAACGGTGTTCATCAACAAGGAAGATATTACACGAAGGTTGAAGGCCAAACAGCATGATGGCAGAAAGATAGGAAATTAAAGGAATATTTCATACAACCGCTTCATCAGCGGTTCCTGAGATCCAGGTCTTTGACCAGTACCCAATGGCTGCCTTCAAAACGCAGACCATCATAGGAGAAATCAGGACCATAATACTGGCGCATGTCTTTGAATTCGGGCCTGGAAGGCGAAAGATGATCAAAAACGATCATTCCCGATTCCCGGTCATATTTAAGAACCATGACCACCTGACGGGAATATTCAAACAACAACCGTTTTTTTACAACCCCGTCCATCCGGAAGACAGAGGCTCCGAAAACAGGATCCCCTGAACCATCGAAATACAGTATATCCACCAGCTTGACAGAGGTAAGAAGGGTATTGAAATCATAACCGATCAGGGTGTAACAGGTTGTATCGCCAATGGTAACCGTTGCGATCTCGTAGTAAAGACATCCAACCCAGTTGCCATTCCTGAGGATGGTATCTTCCGGGAGGTCCAGCGTCCTGGATATATCGTTCAGTACAAACACTTGTACGCTGTCGGCAGTCCCGGTCTTACGCTGGACCAGTCCGAAATAGTCAAAGGTTCCGTCACGATGGGCCAGATGCCAGGTGAATATCCTCACACAGCTGTCCGATGACATGATTTTGCCCACGCGTGCTAATTTGGGAAAAGGGTAATTAAAGGATGAAGGGTCAGAAAGCAACCCGGTCATCACGTCAAGGATATTGGAAGAATGGGATCGTTTCTCGTGGTCGCCTGCAGCTGATTCCATCAGGGTAAACAACCGTATGATGCTGTCCTCCTTCACACTAATAACGGGAAGAGGATCAGTCACCGACTGTGTCGCCGCCCACCGGACGGGAAGGACTAGTAACAGGAGGGTATGCAGAAACCAGTATCCCCTTTTCATGATGCGGCGTTCACAGCTTGTTTCTTTGTAAAACGCAATGCCATGAAGGTTATTTTATAAGATTCAGTACATGCAAAATCATCTCACATGCTTCCTGCACCTGGGAGGGATTGATCACCAGGGGTGGGCTGATACGGAATGATGTGTTATCAAAGAGAAAGCTGTCGGTAATCAGTCCTTGTTCACGGGCTTTTCTCAGGAATTTATTTACCCTGTCGGCGCTGTCAAGTTGTACGGCGATGAGGAGGCCTGCGGTGCGCACACCACGTATCAAAGGGTGCTTTAGCAAACCGGTGAATTGCTGTTCGAGGGCAGCAGCCCTGGAGGGATATCCTTCCCTGATGATTATATCCAGGGCAGCCCTGCCGGCAGCACAGGAGAGAGGGTGACCACCAAAGGTGGTGATATGCCCCAGTGGTGGATTGGCCGTCAGAGCCGACATGATATTTTTGCCGGCCACAAAGGCCCCCAGAGGCAGACCACCTCCCAGCGCTTTGGCCAACACGATGATGTCAGGAACAACATTGTATTTCTGAAAGGCAAACAGGAAACCCGTCCGTCCAAATCCTGTCTGGACCTCGTCAAATATCAGCAGTGCTCCCTGCCGGCTGCACTGTTCACGAAGAGAGATCAGGAAATCCTCATGCGGCAGGATAACGCCGGCCTCAGCCTGTACAGGCTCCACCACCACGGCCGCCGTAAACCGCGAGATATGCTCCAGGTCAGGAAGGGAGTTAAATGATATGACCCTGCCACCGGGTGTCAATGGACGAAATGGCAGTTTATATTCATCCGAACCCATAATGCTCAAGGCCCCCTGCGTACTGCCATGATACCCGTGGCAGAAAGAGATGATCTCGCTGCGGCCGGTAACACGCTTGGCCAGCTTCATGGCGCCTTCGATGGCTTCACTGCCGGAATTAACAAAATATACTGAATCCAGCGAAGGGTGCAAATGCCTGACCAGCAATCCGGCATAGGCTGCCTGTTCCTCCTGGATGAACTCACCGTACACCATCAGGTGCAGGTACTTATCCATCTGCCGGATCAATGCCTCACGGATGGCCGGATGCCGGTGACCCAGCGCATTCACACAGACACCTGCGCTCAGGTCAAGGTACCGTTTACCGGAAGGATCAAACAGATAGATACCATCAGCCCCTGAAACCTCAATAGCCATAGGATCGTGCGAGGTCTGTGCAACATGCTTTAGGAACAATTCCCTGGGTGTATCCATCCGGTGATCAAGAGAAAAGGAAACCTATTTGACCATCAGATTCAGATCTTTATACAGGTGGTCTTTATATGATTTCCCGATAGGTATACTTTTCACACCATTCTCAGTGGTCATCTCGACCGAATTATCTTTAATGACCGATATCCTTTTCGTATTTACAATATACGACCGGTGAACGCGGGTAAACGTTTTTGAAGGAAGCTTCTGTGCGATTGCCTTCATGGTAAAATGGATGGTATATTTGTCATAGAAGGTATTCACAATGACATAATTCTCGAGGGCTTCAATCCAGAGAATATCATCCACTTTCAGCCGGCAAAGGGAGGGCCCTTTCTTGATGAATATCTCCTCGGGCACCGAAACACTCATCTTTTTATCTTCATAACGATTATGTGCCTTGTCAACGGCCTTGTAGAAGCGTGAGTAGGAGATCGGTTTCAGCAGGTAATCAGTAACATCGTATTCAAATGCCTCAAGGGCATATCTCTCCCCTGACGAGATGATGATGATCTGTGGCGGATTTTTCAATGTATTCATGAACTCTATACCCGACATTTCCGGCATCTCAATATCAAGAAAGATGAGGTCAATCGAATTCTCTTTCTTCAATGCATTAATGGCCTGAACTGCCGTCGAATAGGATTCTGTCAGGTTGAGGAAGTCGGTCTTTTTGACAAATTCTTCAACAACCAGCCGTGACATCTTATCATCATCCACCACAATGCAATTCATATACCTCCGGGATTTATCATTATAACCATAACAACTTCAAAGATACGAATGTTTTGGTCAAAAAGGAAGAAGTTGATAATCTTATTTTTATGACAGTGTGAACCGTGGAAATCAGAGGTCTCTTTTTCTCTTGTTGTATTCCCTTATAATGGCATCGGATTTTTTAATGCTTCGTTTGAGCCACTCAAGACGAAGATCTTCCATTTCCCGGCTGGATAATCTCCAGGAGATAGATGAATTGCGGAGAACATGGGTGAGGTGGTAGAGAAT
>JAXDBV010000020.1:0-3601 GCA_034678415.1 Bacteroidales bacterium | reverse complement strand
TGGCCGGTGTACAGTCGGCATCAGTGAGTAGCAATATATCGTTTTTCGCTGCTTTGATGCCAATGGTCAGGGCAAGCTTCTTCCCGTGCCTGAATTTCTCATCTTTCCTGATGGTGGTATATGTCAGATGCGGATATTTCTTCTTCAGTCCGGCCAGCACATGATCCGTATCGTCATCAGAACAGTCGTTCACCACCACAACCTCAAAAGCGGGATAATCCTGTTCAAGGATGAGAGGCAGGTTTTGTCTGAACCGGTTCGCTTCATCCCTTCCACAGATGACTACCGACACCGCCTCCTCCTGTTCCGGCTCGAGGGCACCGGTTCTCCATGCTACGCGTGAGAAGATAAACAGATAAAAGTACAGCTGCACGGCCACGGCCAGTGCATACAACACGAAAACGGCCAGTACAACTGTTTCAAATGTTATCACCACGTTCACCCAGGTAAACAGACCGCAATTTTATCAAACATTTTACGGTTTAACAAAGTTCTTTTCAACTAAATACTAACCATTAATCATTATCTTTGCCCGGGTTTGTTATTTATGGAATTTACCGTCATTTCAAGTGATCCGTATTCCGGGGCGCGGGCGGGGGTGATCCATACTGCCCACGGGGCGGTCTCCACCCCTGTGTTCATGCCCGTGGGTACGGCAGGTACGGTAAAAGCCGTAAGTCATATCGAACTGGAGAGGGAAGTGAAGGCCGGCATCATACTCGGAAATACCTATCATTTGTACCTGAGACCCGGCACCGATATTCTTCGTAAAGCCGGAGGTCTGCACCGTTTCTCAAGCTGGCAGTATCCCATCCTGACCGATAGCGGTGGCTACCAGGTATTCTCCCTTGCCGATAACCGTAAGATCACTGAGAATGGCGTGATATTCCATTCACATATCGACGGCTCACGACATATCTTCACTCCCGAAAACGTGGTGGATACTCAGCGCATTATTGGTGGCGATATCATGATGGCGCTGGATGAATGTACCCCATACCCCGTTGAACATGATGTGGCCGCCGACTCTATGCATCGCACTCATCGATGGCTTGAACGCGGGCTGATGCAGTACCGTAATACCACAACATTGTATGGCTACCATCAGGCATTCTTCCCCATCGTTCAGGGCAGCACATATCCTGACCTCAGAAGATTATCGGCATCCACGATTGCTTCCAGAGGGCTGGAAGGGTACGCCATTGGCGGCTTGTCGGTGGGTGAACCGGTGGAGACCATGTATGAGATGATCGAATTGGTGAACAGCATTTTGCCACGGGATAAGCCCAGGTACCTCATGGGGGTGGGAACACCTGCCAATATTCTTGAATCAATCGCCCTCGGGGTGGATATGTTCGATTGCGTGATGCCTACCCGCAACGGGCGTAACGGGATGCTGTTCATTAGCGAGGGAATCATCAATATCAGGAACGAGAAATGGAAGGATGATTTCTCACCGGTCGATCCCGGCGGTGTTTCCATATACAGTACGCAATATTCAAAGGCATATTTACGTCATTTGATGGTCTCCAGGGAAATACTGGGGGCACAGATTGCCAGCATCCATAACCTCAGCTTCTATACCAACCTGACAAGAGAGGCCGGGAGTAGGATCATGGATGGTTCATTCACCTCATGGAAGAACATCATGGTTGAAAAACTGAAGCGACGCTTATGAAAATTCCGGGGCTGAAAATCATTGATATTTACATTATCAGGAAATTCCTGGGCACCTTTTTCTTTGCCCTGTTGCTCATCATTACTATCTCGGTGGTTTTCGATATCTCGGAAAAACTGGACGACTTCATTGAGAAGGAGGCTCCCCTCAGGTCTATCATCTTCGACTATTACCTTAACTTCATCCCTTACTTTGCAGTCCTGTTCAGCCCGCTCTTCACCTTTATCACGGTCATCTTCTTCACCTCCAAGATGGCCTACAATACGGAGATCATCGCCATTCTCAGCAACGGTATGAGTTTCCGGAGAATGTTGCTGCCGTATTTCATCGGCGCTACCGTGCTGGCCCTCTTTGCCTTCGGACTGAATAACTACGTTATTCCCGGGGCAAACGAGAAACGCCTCATGTTCGAGGAGCTGTACTACAGGACTACACCTACCTTCCACAGGGAACGCGATATTCACAAGCAGATACTTCCCGGTATTTTTATCTACATGGAGAGCTATTCCAACGCCTCCAAGATCGGGTACAAGTTTTCCATGGAAAAGTTTGATGAATTGGGACAGCTGAAATCAAAGCTGGTAGCCGATTATGTGAAGTGGGATACCGCCACCGGTAAATGGTCGGCAAAGAACTACTATATCCGTACCATTTCCGATGCCGGCGAAAAGCTTGAGACGGGAAGGAGCCTCGACACCACTCTCAACGTGGTACCTGCCGACCTTTACTACAACGAGGATAAGGTTACAGAGACCATGAGCATCGGCGAACTGAAAGAGTTTATTGCACAACAGAAACTCCAGGGGACGGAAAATATCGATATGTTCCTTATCGACCTGTATAACCGGTATGCATTTCCCTTCTCAACCTTCATCCTCACCTTGATCGGTGTATCAATCTCGTCAAAGAAGGTGAAAGGAGGGATGGGTGTGCAGATCGGTTTCGGCCTGCTGCTCACCTTCTCATACCTGTTGTTTATGCAATTCTCACAGCAGTTTGCCATCGGCGGAGCCATCAATCCCCTCATTGCTACCTGGATACCGAATTTCATTTATGCCGGTATAGCCACCGTCCTGTATTTTATCGCCCCAAAGTAAGGTAAATCCTTCCCCGCTGCCGGACTTATCAATATTTCCGGGGAGTAACAGGTCCGCATTTCTTATCCCAGGGATTGAAAGAACAACTTAATGTTAAAAGATATATTTAATATAATATAACTAATATTACATATAATTTAATATATTATATAATTAATTAAATATATATTATATATAATTAAATATATGTTTAATTTATGTAAACTGATAAAAATGGTATTTTTTATCATTTTTTTAATAGTTTTGAAGTTGTAATGTTGTATTGGAAAAAACACCGGAAGGAAAGGAAGGGGATTTAATGATATCAATAGTAATGACACAAGAAACATCTCATTATGCCACTTAGGAAGAAGATACAGGAACTGCAGAAGCGACGGGAGGAAGTATTGCGCGGGGGTGGGGAGGCGGCCATCGAGAAACAGATTTCCATGGGCAAGCTCACCGCGCGTGAGAGGATAAAAAAGATTGTTGACAAAGATTCATTTTATGAATATGATCTTTTCGTTGAGCATGAAGCCCGAGATTTTGATATGGACAAGAAGGTGCTTCACGGTGACGGTGTGATCATCGGTACGGGTACCATTTATGGTGAGCCTGTCTGTATTTTTGCCCAGGACTTCACGGTTGCCGGTGGCTCGCTTGGTATCATGCATTCCAGGAAGATCACCAAGATCATGGATCATGCCCTGAAGATGAGAATGCCGCTGATCGGTATCAACGATTCGGGAGGAGCCAGGATACAGGAAGGGGTGAATTCGCTGGCCGGGTATGGGGAGATTTTTTTCAGGAACACCCTTAATTCGGGTGTTATTCCGCAGATTTCGGT
>JAXDBV010000019.1:0-5470 GCA_034678415.1 Bacteroidales bacterium | reverse complement strand
AATGCCGTTGATGCGGCTGTGGCTGTCGAGTATGCCCTGGCGGTATGTTACCCTGCTGCCGGCAATATCGGAGGCGGGGGATTCATGCTCTTCCGGCTGGCCAACGGTGAATTCTACGTCCTGGACTACCGTGAAAAAGCACCTCTCGGGGCTTCAAGGGATATGTTCCTCGACCGGGAAGGAAATGTCATTCTTGACCTCAGTACATCTCATGTATTGGTCAGCGGTGTGCCTGGTACGGTCGCAGGTACCATTGCGGCTCACGAAAGATTCGGTTCCCTCCCTTTTCACCGGGTGATCCAACCTGCCATTGACCTTGCAAGAACAGGATTCCCCCTTACAGAGAAACAGGCTGTATCGCTCAATACCATGAAAGATGAGTTTATAAAACAGAACAAATCACCTGTTGCTTTTGTGAAGGAAGGGGACTGGCAAAAAGGCGATACCCTCAGGCAGGCAGAGCTGGCCCGCACACTGGAACAGATCAGGGATCATGGACGGGACGGGTTTTACAGGGGGGCAGTGGCAGGAATGATCGTCAGTGAGATGATGCAAAGGGGCGGGCTGATTTGCGAGTCCGACCTTAACCAGTACGCGGCCGTGTGGCGCGAGCCTGTGGCTGGTAACTACCGGTCATATAAAGTTGTTTCCCTGCCGCCTCCTTCCAGCGGTGGCATATGTCTCCTGCAAATGTTATCGGTTCTCGAGGATGTCCCTCTGGCACAATACGGGTGGAATACCGCAGCCACGGTACACGTGATGGCGGAGACAGAGAGACGGGTGTATGCCGACAGGGCAGCATTTCTCGGTGACCCAGGTTTTATTGAAATACCTGTCGATGGATTGTTAAGCAAGACATACAACACTTCACGCATGAGCGATTTTCATCCTTCCAGGGCATCACGGTCGGACAGTTTACCGGCCGGTAATCCGTGGATGTATGAGAGTGAAGAAACCACGCATTATTCTGTGATCGATGATAAAGGCAATGCCGTGGCAGGGACCACCACGCTTAACGACGCTTACGGATCGGCCATCGTTGTCAGGGGAGCCGGCTTCCTCCTCAACAACCAGATGGATGACTTTAGCTCAAAACCAGGCTATCCCAACATGTACGGCCTGGTGGGAGGTGAGGCAAATTCAATACAGCCCGGGAAAAGGATGCTCAGCTCCATGACACCTACCATAGTGGAGAAGGATGAACGGTTGTTCATGGTGCTGGGATCGCCCGGCGGTTCAACCATCATTACCACCGTGCTCCAAACCATTCTCAATGTCACCGTGCACGGGATGACCATGCAGGAAGCTGTTGATGCAGGACGTTTCCACCATCAGTGGCTGCCCGATCAGATCTACTATGAGAAACAGGCGCTCGACAGCCTTACGGTCAGGGCTCTGCAGCTGATCGGGCACCGGCTGCAGGAAAGGTCGCCGATCGGACGCGTAGATGCCATTCTTGTACTTCCCGATGGGCGTCTGGAGGGCGCAGCCGATCACAGGGGCGATGATACAGCCTTCGGATGGAACAAATGAATGTTGCAGACACACTACCGCTTGATCTGTACACCAGGGATAACTTTACCTGCAAAACAACATCATCCTTCGGATTGTTTTTTAACGGGAAGTGTAGTGAATTGCACTTATTAAGTAATTGAATGGCAAACAGGCTTATTCATGAGAAGAGCCCCTACCTGAGACAGCATGCACATAATCCTGTTGACTGGTATCCATGGGGTGAAGAGGCGCTCAACAGGGCACGCAGTGAGAACAAGCTTTTGCTTGTAAGCATTGGCTATTCGGCTTGTCACTGGTGCCATGTGATGGAGAAGGAGTCATTTGAGAATGAACAGATTGCTTCACTGATGAACCGGTTCTTCGTTTGTGTGAAGGTGGACCGCGAAGAACGGCCTGACGTGGATCATATGTATATGGATGCAGTGCAGGCAATGACCGGAAGCGGGGGCTGGCCGTTGAACGTTTTTGCGATGCCCGACGGACAACCAGTGTATGGGGGAACTTATTTCAACCCTGTACAATGGACGACCCTGCTGAAGAGTATTCAGGAGACCTTTCTCAAGGATCCGGACCAGCTATACCAGTTCTCCAAATACCTGGAAGAAGCAATGGTAAGCAATGAAAAACGCGTTTATCCCCGCCATCCGGCAGCCGATAGCGGTGACCTCTTGGACCGGATTGTACGGTTTTATAAAAACAATTTTGACACGGAAAGAGGAGGATACAACCAGGTACCTAAATTTCCCCTGCCGGGATCATTCAGCTTCCTCCTTCATGCGGGATTATGTATGAATGACAATGAGCTTACCGGTCATGTGGCCTTCACCCTGAAAAGAATGTCAATGGGCGGTATTTACGACCAGGTGGGAGGGGGCTTTGCCCGTTACTCCGTGGACGCCGAATGGATCGTACCTCACTTTGAGAAAATGCTTTACGACAACGCCCAGCTGTTGTATCTGTACTCGGAAGCCTTCCTTTACCTCCGGGATGAATGGTTTCGCCGGATAGCTTATGAAATATTCAATTTTCTCAGGCGTGAATTTTCCCGCCCCGATGGTGCATACTTCTGTTCTCTGGATGCTGACAGTGAAGGGGAGGAAGGCAAATATTACCTGTGGGATTATCATGAATTCATGACCGCTGTGGGAACTGGGAATGCTCATGTGGCGGAATATTTCCATGTTACGGACGGTAGTACGCACGTTCAGGATCATGTCCTTCACACGGTTGATGAACCGCAGGTATTTGCTTTACGAAAAGGAATTGATCCCAAACTGTTTGACAGGCAGCTGAGCGAAGCCATGAGCCATCTTCAGGCTTACCGGTCGGCCAGGAGGAGGCCGGCGGTGGATGACAAGATCATCACATCGTGGAATGCCTTAATGATCAGTGGTCTGACCATGGCATACAGGTCCTTCGGTGATCCGGTGTTTCTTGAGTCGGCAATGAGTACCGCCCGGTTCATTGAACAGGACAGGATGATGAGGAACGGGTCACTATGGCGGATCACCAGTACGGAAACCCCGCCAATACCGGGATTCCTCGATGACTACTCCCTCGTTATTGAGGCCTTCATTGCTTTATACCAGGATTGCCACGATGAACACTGGCTCATACAGGCCGGCACCATTGCCGCATATGTGATGGAACATTTTTATGATGCGGATATGGCCTTGTTCCATTACAGTGATCCCCTGGAGATGACTGTGAGGCACAAGAAAAAGGAAACGGCTGATCATGTTATTCCCTCCTCCAATGCAGTGATGGCGCTGAATCTTCAGTTCCTGGGGCAGTATTTTAACAAGGATGAGTATACTATTGTATCAGAGAAAATGACTCGTAACGTACTGCCTGAAATCAGTGTGGATCCGATCCATGCGTATAAGTGGTGTGAATTGTTGTTGTTCCGGCACCTGGGCATTCCGGAGGTTGCCATCCTGGGTAGCGACCATCATCACTGGTGGGAAACCTTCCGGCAGATTATCCGGCCTCCGGTGCTTATTTCAGGATCGACTGCCCCATCTGATCTCCCCGTCAACAAAAACCGTTATGTGACCGGGAAAACAGTGATGTACCTGTGCCTGAATAAAACCTGCTTTGCCCCGGTTGATACTCCCGGGCAAGCGCTGAATCGGCTGAGGGATCAAGGATTGATCCTGGAGAACAAGGAAACACGCGGTGCCTGAAAACGGGGTCGTAAGGACTGTATAATGGTACCGCTTCCATGATATATGTTTTCCACCGATAAAGATCAGAAAGAGGGCAGCTGTAATAAAGAACCGGTGCATTCCGTTAATAAGTATGGTATAAATGCTCGATTTCCATTATTTTTTTTAATTAAAGAATTTTAATACATTTATGATGTAATTAAAGTAACATTGTATATTTTTGGTAGCCTGTATTCTTTTTATTCATCCGAACATTAAGAAATTTAATTTCCTATTGAACAATGAAAAAGCCGGTAATCACCCTGATAGTAATCCTGGTCCTCCTGCTGGCATTGCCTGTGTATTGTTTCATAAGATGGAGCGTACAGTCCAAACAACCGGTCAATGTTTTGGTGCTGGACAAGACTGTACCCACTTTCGAGCGTAGTCAACACCGGTCATTGTTCACAGTGCTAACGAAGAACAGGTTTGTTAGTAAGGAAAAGAAAAGCTATTCATACAAAAAGGATTATTTCGGTTTCTTCCCCCTGAAGCCTTTAAGGAATAAGCAGTATAACGTTGAGAGGATCAGGCTGGATAATATTCTTGATCTCGCTGACAGATATGATGTTGCCTACTTTGCCGACACGTACGGCGTGTATTTCAATGACTGGTATGAAGGGATAAACAAGGGACGCCGTTCAAGGATGATCTACGGGGGGTTAAATGCCAATGATTACCTCTTGATGAAGGAGATGAATGACAGGAATAAACTGCTTATTGCCGAATATAACATACTGGGATACCCGACAGCAGGCCTTGAAAGAAACAAGTCGGAGGAAGTGTTCGGAATCCGCTGGACGGAATGGGCAGGCAAATATTTCTGTAGCCTCGATACATTGAAATGTCCTGATATTCCCAAATGGATCCTAGAAAATTACCGTGAACAATACCAGGCATCCTGGAATTTTCAAAAATCAGGTATTGTGTTTGTCAATGATGCCGGAAAAGTGATTGTGCTGGAAAATGAGACACACCTCGATTTTGATATGCCCTATATCTACTCTTCTTCCACTGCGATTGACAAGTATGGATTACCATATAAGATCGGCTATTCAAACTGGTTCAGCATTATTGAATCCGCACAGAATGAGGTTATTTCCTACTTCAAGATCCATGTGAACAACATGGGTGACTCAATCCTCAGTACAAACCAGATCCCCAATATATTTCCGGCAGTGACGAAAACTACCGATGGGCATAATAACTTTTATTTTGCAGGGGACTTCGCCAATAATCCTGTGCCGAATATTACCGGTTACTTCAAGGATTATAAGAAACTGGGTCTTTACAGGCTTACCGATGAGAGAAAATGCACGCGGAAGTTCTTCTGGAAGTATTACGAACCGTTGATGAACGGCATACTTACTGAGTACCTGAAAACAGCAGCAAAACCCTAACCTAGCTATATTACCTTGTGAAAAGAAGAGATCCATTTTTTAGTAAATGGGTCTCTTTTTTTTCGGAGAGAATAAATCCAATGGCAAAGCCAAGCTTTCTCATCCCCGCTATCAGGATGACCCGTCAACAAGATGCAAACTGTTGAACGCAACATGCTGAAACGGAATGAACTATTCCCCGGAAAAGATCTGTATTGAAATTTTCATCTTTTTATCTAAATTGCCATTACCAACCACTGGATGAAAGCATCCGGTTGTTGGATGATAAGGAGCAGGAATAACAATACTGGAAGGAATGGCATTGTCTGCGATGGCTAACCGGTTCATGACACCATATTCACAGAGAAC
>JAXDBV010000018.1:0-3851 GCA_034678415.1 Bacteroidales bacterium | reverse complement strand
TGACAGCCGGCGACATGGTGGTTGTCAATATGGATGGCAGGGTGGTGGAAGGCAAGCTGAGACCCTCCTCCGATACTCCCACCCACCTCGTTCTTTATAAAAGCTTTCCGCTGGCAGCGTCTGTGGTACATACCCACTCTGAATGGGCCACCAGCTGGGCACAGGCCGGAAGAGGAATACCATGCTACGGTACAACGCATGCCGATTATTTCTATGGCACCATCCCGTGCACCCGTCCGCTGACCAACGAAGAGATTGAAACGGATTACGAAGCCAATACCGGACATGTCATTGTCGAGACATTCCGTGAAACCAGTTATATGCATATCCCTGCCGTGCTTGTGCATGGTCACGGCCCCTTTGTATGGGGAATGAATACTGTCGATGCCGTTCATCATGCCGTGTACCTTGAAGAGGTGGCTAAAATGGCGTTCAGAAATGAGATACTGGGAGGCAGGACAGCCATTGACAAGACCCTGCTCGACAAGCATTTCCTGCGTAAACACGGGGACAATGCCTATTATGGCCAGGATTGATTTTTGGTATGTAGTGTTGAGCCTTTTCCTTCCTGTTTTTCAATATTTATTTTGTTAATGAAAGATAACCTTTTAGTTTTACAGCATTTTACCACCTTATCTTATTATCATGGACAAACAATATGTTATTGGTATCGATTTCGGGACAGATTCTGTCCGTTCCATCATTGTTGATACAGAAAACGGGCAGGAGATAGCCGGCTCCGTATTCTATTATCCCCGCTGGAAGGAAGGCAGGTACAGCAATCCTGCCATGAACCAGTTTCGTCAGCATCCGCTCGATTACACTGAAGGGCTGGAAAACACGGTCAAGGCTGTTGTCAGCCAGGTGCCGGCCGCCATCATCGGGAAGATCGTCGCCATTTCGGTTGACACCACCGGTTCCACTCCTGTCGCTGTTAACCGTGAGGGAGTGCCTCTTTCGCTCCTTCCGGGTTTCGAAGAGAATCCCAACGCCATGTTCATTCTATGGAAAGATCATACGGCTGTGGCCGAGGCGGAGGAGATCAACCGTACGGCCCGCAGCTGGGGCGGCATTGATTATACAAAATACGAGGGAGGGATCTATTCCTCGGAATGGTTCTGGGCGAAGCTGTTGCATGTGCTGAGGGTGGATGAGAAGGTGCGTAAGGCCGCCTTTTCCTGGGTGGAACATTGCGACTGGATACCGGCCATTCTGACGGGCCACACCGATCCTCTCACGCTGAAGAGAAGCCGTTGCGCCGCAGGTCATAAAGCCATGTGGCACAAATCGTTCAGAGGCCTTCCCGAAGAAAGGTTCCTTGTAAAAGTAGATCCGCTCCTGAAAGGTCTCAGGGAACGGCTCTACAGCGAGACCTACACGTCGGACGTGGCGGCAGGCACGCTCACCAAAGAATGGGCTGAACGCCTGGGACTGCCCGCGGGTATTGCCGTCGGCGTGGGTGCGTTTGACGCTCACATGGGCGCCGTGGGGGGAGAAATCGAACCGTACCATATGACCAAGATCATGGGCACATCCACCTGCGACATGCTGGTGGCACCCTTCAGCGAGGTGGGCGACACCCTGGTGAGAGGTATCTGCGGACAGGTCGACGGCTCGATCACACCGGGCATGCTGGGGCTGGAAGCCGGCCAGTCGGCCTTTGGCGATGTTTATGCCTGGTTCAGGGATGTGCTGGCCTGGCCCGTACGGAACCTGTTGGTGCAATCGGGCACTGTCAGTAAGGATACGGCAGAAAAGCTGGCGAAGGAGGTGGAAGACCAGATCATTCCCTCCCTGAGTGCGGCGGCAGAGAAAATACCCGTTGAGGAATCCGCCCTGGTAGCCCTCGACTGGATGAACGGGCGCCGCACCCCCGATGCCAACCAGGCTCTGAAAGGCGCTATCACAGGTATCAACCTGGGAAGCGATGCTCCCCGCCTCTTCAAAGCCCTGGTGGAAGCCACCGCCTTCGGCTCGAAAAAAATCGTGGAACGGTTTCGCAGCGAGGGAGTGAGAATCGACGGTACCATAGCACTGGGCGGCGTGGCAAAAAAATCACCCTACGTGATGCAGGTGATGGCCGACGTGCTCAACATGCCAATCAAGGTGGCACGGTCGGAACAGACAGTAGCCCTCGGAGCAGCTATGTTCGCGGCTACCGTGGGAGGGGTATATGAAAGGGTGCAGGAAGCACAGAAAAAAATGGGAAGCGGGTTTGAAAAAGTCTATACCCCCGATCCGGCAAAAGCAAAGAAATACAATGTCCTGTTTGAACGATATGGCAAGCTGGGCAATTTTATCGAAAAGGAATTTACATTCTGAATATGCAAAATACATGATTCATGAAAACCAGGATCCTTTCATTCATTCTACTGGTCATCCTTTGTGCTTCGTGCAGGACAGAGCATGAGACGCCGGCAGGAACGATTGAACCTGTGCCGTTTACATCGGTCACACTGACTGATCAGTTCTGGGCTCCAAGGATTGCACTGAATCATGAGGTGACCATTCCCATCTCCATCAGACAGTCGGAGATCACGGGAAGAATAAAGAACTTCGAGATCGCGGGAGGACTGTCACAGGGAACATTTCAGTCCCAGTATCCTTTTGATGATTCCGACGTGTTCAAGATCATCGAAGGGGCCAGCTATTCCCTTCAGATGTATCCCGATCCGGAGTTGGAAGCGTACCTTGACAAGCTCATTTCCATCATCGGTCGGGCGCAGGAAGACGACGGGTATCTGTACACCAACCGCACTATTGCAGCGAAAAATGGTGGCAAAGGTCTTCATGAGTGGGTAGGCGTGAAACGGTGGGAGACCACCCATATCCTGAGCCATGAGCTCTACAACCTGGGGCACCTGTATGAGGCGGCAGCAGCCCATTACCTGGCCACAGGCAAGCGTTCACTTCTCGACATAGCCCTCAAATCGGCCGAGCTCGTGAACCGTGACATGGGGTGGGGCAAGATAGAGACCTATCCCGGCCACCAGGAGATAGAAATAGGGCTGGTAAGGCTCTACAGGGTGACAGGTGACAAACGCTGGCTCGACCTGGCAAAATTCTTCCTTGATGTGAGAGGCCCCGATGGAGAAGAATACAACCAGGCGCATAAGAAGGTTGTTGATCAGACCGAAGCGGTGGGACACTCGGTGCGTGCCTGTTACATGTACTCGGCTATGGCCGATGTGGCTGCCCTGACCAATGATACCGCCTATATCAATGCCATCACTGCCATCTGGGAAGATATTGTATACAGGAAAATGTATGTGACCGGGGGCATTGGCGCGTCGGGCGGTAACGAAGGGTTTGCCGGCCCCTGGCAACTGCCGAATATGAACGCGTATTGCGAGACGTGCGCCTCCATCGCCAACGTGTTCTGGAATCACAGGATGTTCCTGCATAAGGGCGAATCCAAGTATTTTGATGTGCTCGAACGGACACTCTACAACGCCCTTCTGTCGGGTGTCTCCTTATCGGGAGATCATTTCTTCTATCCCAATCCACTCGAATCATACGGTCAGCATAGCCGGCAGGAATGGTTCGGGTGTGCCTGTTGTCCTTCCAACATATGCCGTTTCATCCCCTCGGTGCCGGGATATGTGTATGCCCGTAGCGGCAACGCGATATATGTGAACATGTATGTGGCCAATAAGGCAACGGTAGCGCTGGCCGGCCAGGAGGTCGAGATAGTACAGGAGACTAACTACCCATGGGAGGGGGAGGTGAAAATCAGGATTGACCCGTCGGCAGAGAGCCGTTTCAAACTTATGCTGAGGATACCGGGATGGGCGATGAATGATCCTGTCGCGGGTGACCTGTATTCCTTCGCCGACGATAGCAAAGAGAAA
>JAXDBV010000017.1:0-7715 GCA_034678415.1 Bacteroidales bacterium | reverse complement strand
AATATTACCGAACGACATTCGGTAATATGCTGAACACCATGAATTCATCAAACAGGTTCACCTATATTGACGTGGATGGTTCCATCACCGGAACCCCCGGCGAGCTGGTCACCGATCTGGAAGAGCTGAGGAAAATGAATGAGGGCAAAACCCTCTGGAGCGGACCCAATTCATTCGGACAGGCTACCGCTGTCATTCACTCATGGGCTGTGGAAGACGGATCGTTCCTCCGGTTGAACACCCTGACCGTGGGATATACCCTCCCGAGATTCATCGCCAGCAAGATGCACATGTCACAATTCAGGATTTATGTAACAGGATATAACCTGTGGGTCTGGACCAAATACACCGGATATGATCCTGAAGTGACGACTACCAGGAGCACCAGCTATTCCGCATTGACTCCGGGCATCGACTATTCATCTTATCCCAGGAGCCGTTCCCTCACCTTTGGTGTGAATGTTACATTTTAAACCCATGATGACAAATAAATCTACGGATATGAAACTGAGATATATACTATACGTTTTAGCGGTGCTTATGGTCACTGCCTGCGAGGATTTTCTTGATCCGAAGTCACCATCCACCTTTGATACCAAATATATTTTCTCCAATGCCGAGGATACCAGGAAAGCAGTGAATGCCATCTATGTTCATTTCAGCCATGACGGCTTCAGATCGCGATTGTCCAACAACATGACGGGAAATACGGATATTGAACACAGCAGTGGCTGGACCAGCGACGGGGCACGGTACCAGATATGGAACCTCAGGGCACAGGAGAACAACGGTGATCTTACCTATGTGTGGGATATCGGTTATAAGGCGATCCGTGATGCCAACATCTGCATTGAAGGAATCCTGGCCAGTAAAGCGCTCCGTTCGGGCGATGTCGAATTGTCAAGGAACATGTATCACCTGCTGGGTGAAGCATATACCCTTCGGGCATACTGGTATAGCATGCTCATCTTCTATTTCGGGGATGTGCCGTTCAGCACCCAGGCCCCGGCGGCAGGCATTGAGTTCAACCTTCCCAGGGAAGACCGAAATGTTATCCTCACACACGTGATACAAGACCTTATTGATATTGAGGAAGAAATGATGTGGGCTGACCAGTGTCCTTACGGCATCGAACAGGTGAACAGGGAATACACCATGGGGATGATTGCACGGCTGGCATTGCAACGCGGCGGATGGTTCCTCAAACCCGACATGACCATGGCCAGGGAACCGGATTACCTCGATTACTATGAGCTGGCCAGGCATTATACAGCCAAACTCATACAACTGAAAGACCGTGAACTGCCGGCCGACTTCCGTCAGGTATTCATGAACCAGTGCAAATTCATTTCGCCGGTGAACAGTGATATACTGTTTGAAGTACCATTCGCTGTCGGTGAAGGCGATGTGGGATGGAATATTGGTATCCGTGTCGATGGCGGAAGTCATCCTTATGGCTCGGGAAGCAATTACATGGCCATGCCCCCCACCTACTTCTATTCCTTTGACACCCTGGATAAAAGGCTGGATGTGACCTGCGGCCTATATACCATCAACACCAATTTTGAGAAAGTACTCGTATCCACCGGTAATATGAATATCTCGCAGGGCAAATGGAGCCGACACTGGCTGGAAAATCCTCCGGGAGCCTCCACCAGCAAAGGAACCGGTATCAACTGGCCTATGATGAGGTATGCTGACGTCTTACTCATGTTCGCCGAAGCGGAAAATGAATTGAACGGCCCCACAGCCGAGGCGCAAAACGCACTGAAAAGGGTGCGTCAGCGTGCCTTCGATCCATCGGTTTGGAACACCAGGGTTGACCAATACGTCGATGCAGCAGCCACCAACAAGGAAACCTTCTTCAACGCCATTGTCGATGAACGGGCATGGGAATTCGGAGGCGAAATGATCCGGAAATATGAACTGGTACGCTGGAACCTTTATGCGGAAAAAATCGAGGAAATGGTCGCGAAATTAAAGCAGATGGCTGATGAAGCCTATAACGGTACAGGTAACTTGCCTGATTACCTTTACGTGAAAAATGATGAGAACGGCGACCTGCTTATATACAATAAGTTCAGAAAAGTGCTTTCTGCCCCCGACGAGACGTGGACACGCAGCTCGTGGCTCATCGCGATGATTGAATCCACCACGGAAACCTACCGGGAGTGGATCACCAAAGACTGGGCAAACTATACTCATCCGGTACGTTATATCTTCCCCATACCCGCAATAGGGATCTCCAACAGCAAAGGATTGCTGAAGAATGACGGGTATGGTTTTGGCTTTTAACAGTCTCATGTTACCACAAATTATACGAATCATGAAAAACCGTAAAATCCATATCAGCACCATCCTGGTGATGCTGACCTCCGTTCTGTTCATCATCACGGCCTGCAAGGAAGAAGAAGATTTCCCGAGAACACGGCTGTTCAGCCCCGTTCTGAACGAGGAGTTGTATTCCGTTGACAACACCATCATCGTCAATATGGCCAAAATGAAACAGGCGATCTCATATACCCTTGAGGTCAGCAGGGATACATTCAAAACAATCGACTATACCATCGAGACAGACACCAACTATATTGTTATCAACGGGGAACTGGCAGGAGAAGAACTATTGTGGTTCACCTATTACCAGGTACAGGCCACCGCTCATGCGGATGATCCTGAATACGACAGCAAACCCGCCAATCTAGGCAGTGTCCGTACCCAAAAATACCCGTCGAATATGGGTACTCCCAGTTCTTTCGATGTGCTCGATACGCAGGCAAGGGTTTTCTGGACCACCACCGGTAATCCCGTCACAGACATCAAAGTCTTTGCATTAAGCGATGTCAGACTGGTTAATCCGCTCCTTGCCTTTGAAGTAACACCGGAGCAACAGGCCGAGGCGGAAGCCATTATCTATGGCCTTGCCCCGTCAACACAATACTATATAGCTATATACAGTGAAGACCAGGTGAGAGGATGGGAGGCATACACCACTAGGCCACCCCTGGTTTCCGGTGATAATGTAATAAACCTTGCAGGTTATATCGCTCCTCTGGGAGATACCCTGGCTGACCTGGAGAGCGGAAGCATTGTGCTCCTCGAAGGAGGCCGTACCTATACCACCGGAGGCTACATCTTTGACAAATCCATTACATTCATGAGCGGGTATAGTTTTGTACCGGCATTGCCACTGATCGATTGCACGTCTAACTTTGCCATCGCTGGAGATGTCAGGGTTGATTCCATCGTGTTCAGGGAAATTGCCTTTTCTGGCGATTTCGCCTCCCGTTATGTTTTTAACCCCCAGATCAGCAGCCCGTCAGCCTTTAATATCGGAGAAATAAAATTCGTGTCGTGCCGTATCCGTGAACTCAGGGGTGTGACAAGGCTGCGTGGACTCGGTAACCTCGAAAAATATACCATTATCGATTGTGTCATCGACAGTATTGCCGATTACGCTATCCTGACCCTGGACACCGACCTGGGCGTTACTGTGGGTGATATCACATTTAAGAACTCTACATTCTCCAAATGCCACCAATTTCTCACCGTGAGAACAAATTCCAACTCGGTACTTATTGAAGACTGCACCATAAGCGAGGTACCCACCACAGATCAAAAAATGTTCCGCTGGAGGGGAGGTGACGGAAATAACAACGTGGCCAACGGGATAACCATCCGTAATGTCATCTGGGGGCATGCCTGGGACAGAAACACCACCGGTGGCTATGCCGCACGCGGCGATGATGGTGGCACAAGCCTTGATAATACCACCTTCATCATTGTTAACACCTATTCAACTTCACTGTTCTCGTTTGTCGTCGGTTATGAGATCCCCGGTTTCCCCGTGGGCAATTATACAGGAACGAGTACTGACCTGTGGATAAATCCCCTGGCAGGGGTTGACTTCAGCTTCCTGGATATGGGATTTGCAGGAAAGAACGATTGCGGCGACCCGAGATGGAGACCCGGAAGAAGATAAATGTTCTCATCTCTCAAAGCCTGAATAACCGCAGGAGACGGGAAATCATCTGATCTCCCGTCTCCTGTTATAAAAAAGTTTTTATTATGTTCATCCGCTCCGTCATACAGAAAAAATTGAGAATTATATTCCTTCGTCTTATTCCCGGACTCTTGTGCTGTTTCCTGTTCACAGTTCAGAACGTATATTCACTGGATCCTGATATCACCGTTGCCCAGGATGGCAGCGGTGATTTCACGAAGATCCAGGATGCCATTGACGCCGCACCCTCCAACAGCGATATACCCGTCATCATTTTTATCAAGCGGGGTCTTTACAATACGGAAAAACTCATCATCCCCTCCGATAAGAAAAACATCTGTTTCACGGGTGAGAGTCGTGATGAAACCGTCATAAGCTATCATATCTATAACTGTTCCGGCGGTCTCGACGGGAAATGTCCTGCCGAAGATATCGCCTTGTGGCCTTCAGTGCTGCGCATCACCTCTGCCACCCTTACCATACAGGGGGATGGCTTCAGGGCTGAGAACCTCACCATTGAAAACACCGCCGGACCTGTGGGGCAGGCCCAGGCGATCACCGTTGAGGCCGATAAGGTGGTGTTTGTAAACTGTAATATAACGGGTTATCAGGATACCATGTATTTATGGACGGCCGGCAACCGGTCGTATTTCTGTAATTGCCTGATCACCGGGCGTACCGATTATATCTATGGAGCAGGGATAGCCTTCTTCCAGTCGTGCGAGATTCGAAGCTGGGGAGGAGGATGGATCACAGCCCCTTCAACACCTCTCAGCCAGCCCTATGGGTTTGTGTTTAACAAATGCACGCTCACCTATGCCCTCAACAGCCCCAGGGCGGGCGACGACGGTGAACCGGTGAGGATGGGTCGCCCGTGGCATGAATACCCCAAGGTGGCATGGCTCTACTGCGAGATGACGGGGATGATTCACCCGGATGGATGGGGCGACACGTGGAACATGGAGTATGCCGCTACCAGTACCGATCTTCACCTGTACGAATACAACAACACCGGAGAGGGAGCAGATATGAGCGGGCGCGCTGACTGGGCAGGTCTCCGTGCCCTCACCGACGAGGAAGCGCTGAACTATACAGTATATAACGTGCTTGCAGGACAGGACGGATGGGATCCATCAGCCGACCCACCCCTGGTGCAGACCTACTCCTGGACCGGTGCCGGGACAACCGGCGGATGGCTGTTGGCAGAAAACTGGAACCCCGCAGCGGTACCATCAAATGGCGAAGCCGCCATTGTAAGCGGCAAGGATACCATAACAGCCGATGGCTCCGCCTTCACCGCCGACCTCGCACTGAAGGACAGCGCTGTAATGGAAATCACTGCCGGCAGCACCGCTTCTTATTTATCGGTTGCCCGATGTGAAATATATACAGGGGGAAACGTGTCACTGGGCGGCAAAATAGCTACCAAAGATACCTTTCTGTTCAATATAACCGGCAGCCTCACCCTGGATGCAACCCTTACAGGTATTCATAAAATGACAAAACGCGGGGCCGGTACACTGATCCTGAATGCTGACAATATCAATTTTTCGGGAAGCATTGTCGTCGATGAAGGAAATCTTGCAGGAGAACAGGCCGGCTCACTGGGTAAGGGAACGGTATATGTTAACAACGGTGCAACACTTACCATCAGTAATGCTCAGGCTCTATGGCCTTCCTCTGCGCTGCAGGTTAGATCAGGCTCCTCGCTGGTGCTGAACACGGATGCCACAACAACAGGGTTTTTTATTGACGGAGTGATGCAGGCGGTGGGTGAATATACCGCGGTAACAAATCCCGGTCTCATCAGCGGTACGGGTAAAATCATCGTCGGCCGCCCCGACACCTTTACCTTCATCGGTGGAGAGAACGGCAACTGGGATGTTGCTGCACATTATATACCAGCCCTGTTTCCCCTCGCCGGAGAAACGGTACTATGCTCACGAGAGATGGAAACAACCTCCACCCTGTTCCTGGCAGATATCATCATGACGGGTAGCGGTCACCTGCGCCTGAGAGGTAATCACCGGTCAACAGGCACGATCCATATGAAAACGGGTACATATATTAACTATAACACCAGCGGTACCGGTTTTGCCCTTGATGCGCCCATCGCCGTTGAAGGAAATGTTGAGCTGGTCATGGAAAGCGGTAATACTTCCGGAAGTTCAATGACACTAAGCGGTCCCGTCTCCGGGGTCTCCCGAATCACGGTATTGAATAACGGGAAAGGCACCGTGAATACCGGCACCGTCATCCTGACCGGCGATAACAGCGGCTTCACGGGCACATGGGATCTTATACAATACAGCCGCAAATATCCCTCTGTTCCGGGATACATAAGCTGTATCAACGGACAGAGCGAGAACGCATTCGGTTCGGCTCTCATCGACGTGGGGTTGAGCAACAAAGTAATCTTCAGTCATGCCAGGGCTGCCGGCGATTCGCTGAACATCAACCTGAGTGATGATGCCAGGGCTGTGCTGAATACTGACCTCACGGTTTCCACTTTCACACTGAACGGGACCGATCTTGCTGAGGGAATCTACAGCGCCTCCACCCATCCCGAATATTTTGAGGGTACGGGCACCGTCACGGTGGGCAGCGGAATTCCTGAAGAAGATCCTGTTCCTGCATTCCCGGGGGCCGAAGGGTTCGGGAAATATACCACGGGAGGCCGTGGAGGACAGGTATACTATGTCACAACCCTCGATGATGTCACCACTCCGGGGTCCCTGCGTTACGCGCTGAACCAGCCGGGCCCGCGCATCATCCTCTTCAAGGTGTCGGGAACCATACAGCTGACGTCGGCACTGAAAATAACCAGCGGGAACGTCACCATCGCAGGACAGACCGCTCCGGGCGACGGGATTTGCCTCAGGGATTATCCCGTTACTGTCGATGCAGATAATGTCATCATTCGCTTCATGCGCTTCAGAATGGGGGATGAGACAAACCAGGAAGCCGATGCCCTGGGCGGACGATTCCATAAAAACATTATCATCGACCATTGCTCCATGAGCTGGTCTGTCGACGAATGTGTATCATTCTATCAGAATGAGAACTTCACCCTGCAGTGGTGCATCATCTCTGAAAGCCTCCGAAATTCGGTTCATGACAAGGGTCCCCATGGATACGGCGGTATATGGGGGGGCAAATACGCTTCTTTCCATCACAACCTTCTGGCACATCACGACAGCCGTAATCCGCGCCTGGGCGAATCAGCCGGCGACGCCTTTGCTCTTACCGACCTCGTCGACCTGCGCAACAACGTGATCTATAACTGGCAGGGTAACAGCTGCTACGGGGGAGAAGCCATGAACGTGAACATTGTCAACTGCTATTATAAACCGGGCCCGGCCACAACAAAAAATGAACGCATCATCTCCATCGATAAGAACATGGAGGCAGGTACTGCCGTGTATAACACCTGGGGCAAGTTTTTTATTGACGGCAATTACATGTCGGCTTCCACCCGCGCCACCAATGACAACTGGACCTACGGCGTGTACAACCAGTTTAACTCCAAATATCTGCCGGTTTCCGATGAAGATAAAGCCGCCATGCGCCTGACGGAAGCGCTGGCTTCAAACGGGGTTACCACGCATACCGCAGCGGTAGCCTATGAAAATGTACTTAAGTATGCGGGAGCCAGCCTGGCGAGAGATACGGTTGACAAGAGGATCGTTCATGATGTCAGAACAGGAAGCGCCAC
>JAXDBV010000016.1:0-7089 GCA_034678415.1 Bacteroidales bacterium | reverse complement strand
GGGTCAGCTTGTTGTCCCAGTTCAGATAAGACAGTTCCCTGGCTTTAAGGCGTATAGTATCTCCACCATTGATGACGGGTGTACGTACATTCACATTAAACCTTTCCCTCCTGAATTCCCCTTTTTTCGTACGTATTTCTTCCAGCATCAGCCTCCGTGATTCGGCTTTCACCGTGGTTACCGACGCTCCTTTCCTGTCACCAAGCCATACGCTCACTTCATAGTTCCCTTCCGGCAGATCAACGGCGAAGAAGAATGGTTTGCTGCCGGTGCAGAAATCGCCAAGCAATGCATTCCGGCCTTTCCTGTTCACATCCGTCAGCGGTGTCCCGGAGATGAAACCATACCCCCTCTCAGGTGTGTAACGCACATAGGCTGTCACCTGGATATATCCATCCGCAGGCTTGCCGGGGCCGAAGTCGAATCTTAAACCGGAGAAGGTTTTATTACTGCCGGCAGGCTGGCCCGTTAAATGAAAGTCTTCAGCGAAAAGTATCAACCCCGCTATGAACAAATAATAAATGCAAAGTCTCATTTTACAGGTAACTTTATTTTACTGCCACGTCCCATACTTTTGACCAGCGTGCTTTTCCTGCCGGGCCTTCAACGGTAAGGGTTACAACATAATCACCCGGGCGGGTGTACTGATGCATGGGATGTTGCTCATCCGATGACTGCCCGTCGCCGAATTCCCATTTCCATGAAGTGATAACTCCGGTGGACTGGTCTGTAAAGGCAACCAGTCTCCTGTTCATATCGATCACCTGATGTGTCCAGAATGCCTGTATGGGTTTCCTGAATTGTTCTTCCAGCGGCATTAACCTGAACAGGCAGAGCTGTGAAGCATTGCCGTACATCGTATGATGGGGCGACAGATTCCAGAAGCCATTGTTCCCCGGCGCAGTGACATCATCGTAGTCGATGACGGCCCAGCTCAGTCCGATCAGCTTGTTCTCCGTGAGTACCGATTCCACCGCGCGACAGGGTCCCTCGTTTCCCGCATAGTCGAAGGGGGTGATCCAGAACTCCAGCACCAGCTTTCCCGGTTCGCCCGGCCTGAAGTTGTACGAGCAGGAGGCATTGGCCATAGGAAGATCCTTAATCCATGGCTGGACACCCCATGCCAGCGCCCATTCCTTGCCCTCGGCAGGGGTGAAGATATGATAGTTCTGGGCGTGAACACCGTGCATGGCAAAGTGCGATTCCCTGATATCAATCCGCGGATCCAGTTTTGAACGGCTGATCCCCACTGCATCCGGCGACCATACCGCCTCATGCTCCTGGTCGATGAGAGGACCACCCGACAAGTCGGCATCGATGACGATCTCATAGGTGTCGTTGTGAAGATCAGGCCTCGCAAAATCCCAGTAATCATCATAGGCTTCGTACAGGAAATACAGCCGGTTCATCCCTTTCACCCACCCTGTCTTGACCCTTACATCAAGGGTGGAACGGTCAATACCTTTATGTTTGCCGCTGTCATCCCAGAGCTGATCAGTACCCACCACATAGGACTCGGGCACCATCACCCAGTCGTCAGTATTCCCGTCAACGCGCGGGATGCGGTCGGCAGGAAACTGGAACACCGGGTAGATCGTGTAGGGTTTGTACTGGGCACAACTATTCCACGGGAGGAGCAGAAATAATAAGGTCGGAAGCAACAGTACGGATTTCATGGTTTATTACCTTTTGTTATACGTTGTGAACTTATATTAAAATCTACTGGTTTCAGGCTGTTGAGACAGGATCTGTCCGGTTGACACTATTTCTTCTCATCTTCTGTATTAACTCTGCTACACCTGTCTCGCTGCTCTGGTTCTCCATGTTACCGGGATGATTGTTTCACAGCCCTGGAATGCTGTTAATAGAGTATTACATCTTCAACCGTTCCCGGATTTGCCGACACGCCTTTGAAGTTTGTCAGCGACAGGCCGGTCACATGTTCAGCCTCAATGGCATGGGTAAAGTATTCCGGACGGTTGCTTCCCCATTCCAGGCTGCAGTTTTTCAGTGACACCCTATCGGCATGCCGTATGCTGAATCCCGCTGTGTTATGTGGTTCTATCGGCTGGTAGACGAGGGTGGGGCGGTTATCGAACACCCCTCCGGGGTACTGTGTCCACCGGTCGATGGTGAGGTTTATATCTTCCATGACCACGTTGCATATCCTGCTTTCAACCGAGCCGTTGATTCTTACGCTGTTCTCACTTTTCCCGGTGATATTATAGAATGCGATATCATGGATCGTGCCGGTCTTCGTTTGCGGGGTGCGCGGGATGGCAGTAAGCGAAATTGCCTCTCCGCGACCCCACCAGGGCGCGGAATGATACCTTGACGTGAACGTGATGTCCCTGAACACGATATCATGTACGCTGCCCTCATCACGGAGCTGTATGTTCAGACCACGGCAGCTGGAGATGATTTTACACCGTTCAAAAAGAATATGGTGGATATCCTGTGTTGTCTCGGTTCCTATTTTAAGACCTGAGTCCTGTGTCTCCATCACGCAGTCTCTGACGACAATGTTATTCGACGGTCCATAATCCTTTTCCTGATGTGTGGCCTTCACCACGATGGCATCATCCCCGCATACAATATGGCAATTTCTTATTTCCACATCACGGCAATGGTCGGGATCGATGCCATCACAGTTCGGCACATCGAGGTTATTGAGTACCCGCAGGTTATCCACCAGGACATGTTCACAGCCGATCATGTGGAGACCCCATTCGGGCGCTTCGCTGAATGAGATGTCGCATATCTCCAGGTCTCTGCAGGTTGTCAGTACAAACATTTTGGGCCGCCATTCTTTTGCGATCCATATCTCGTTCTCCTCGTCATAATGATCCATGAATTCGAGGGCACGGCCACGGATATTACCGGTACCTGATATCCGCAGCCCCTGAGCTTCATATGCTGTGATAACACCGTTACTGCCGTAGTGTTGACGGGCCGTGCTGAGTACCAGTTCGGCATCATCGGCCAGGTGAAAATCAATGCCGCTCTTCAGCTGCAGTGATCCCACAAGGTAGCGTCGGCCGCCACGCACGATCACACGGGCACCGTTACCGGCTCGTGCAGCCCGGTCAATGGCTGCCTGTATGGCGTGTGTGTCGAGGGTCTTGCCGTCTCCCCTGGCTCCGAATTTCAGCACGTCGAACTCGGGAACAGACCTGCGGCGTACAGGTGCCGCCAGAAGATCCGGAAAAACAGCCGGTCCGAGGAAAACAGCCACACCAGTCTTGACACCCGTATCTATAAGTTTACGCCTGCTGATAAGATTTTGTTTCATTTTCATGGTTAAAACGGTTATAATATGCAATCGATGGTTTCACATCCCTGAGAGTATTAATGACTGTTGGATGAATATACCAAAGGTACCATACGCAAAGAAAATATCACTTGCGCCGGTAAATTACCGACTCTCCTTCTTCCACTTCAATGGTAAGTCCGGAAAGATCAATATCTTCCACATTGTCGATGACAAATCCCTTTTTTGCCTTTATATAGCAGTTGACGAACTGCACATTCCTGATTGGGCTGTCGTTCAATCCATGCATATCGCCGACCGAATTCGTGGTGCCCGACACATTAATGATTTTAACGTTACGTACCACGGGCAAGGGATCGGAGGGGGGCTTGAGTGGGGGCACCATCCTCCACTCCATATTGAATTCGAAAGCTTTACGTGTGTTTTTCAGGATGATGTTCTCGTAGGTGATGTTTTCCACTATCCCTCCCCGGCTGGGTTGCGACTTGAAGCGGATAGGTGCCCAGTTGTCGGCTTCCATCGTACAGTCGCGTATGATCACGTTCCTTATCCCCCCCGACATTTCGCTGCCCATGCTTACCCCTCCGTGCCCGTATTGGAAGAGGCAATGCTCAACAATGATGTTTTCCGCCGGCCGGTTCACCCTGCGGCCATCTTCATCCTTGCCCGACTTGATGGCAATACAGTCGTCGTTCACGTCAATGGTGCAGCCGGCGATACGTACATCGTGGCTGGAGTCAATGTCTATACCGTCGGAGGAAGGTATGTTGTGGGCAGCATGAATCATGAGGTTCTCGATAACCACTTTCTCCGAATACAGCACGAACAGTCCCCAGCATGCCTGGTTCTTCATCTTCAGCCCCGATACCAGCACATCACTACAGTTCTGTATTGCGATGAGCCTTGGTCTGCCTTTAAAGCTGGAGGGCGGTGGCGGCTGCCCCGGTCTCGGAAAGAGGGGAAATTGTTCAATCCATACATCGCCCGAGCCGTCGATCATGCCATCGCCCGTTAGCCTGAACCCTCTGATGTCGGACGCGTTGATGAAGGCTGAGATCCACTGCATCTCAACCCCTTCCCAGCGTGTGTCTACAAGGGGATAATCACCGGGATTCACGGTGCCTTTCAAAATGCCATCCCTTTCAATATGAAGGTTGACACCTTGTTTTAAGAAAAGGGCGCCGCTTAGAAATGTGCCTTCCGGTACAACAACGGTTCCTCCGCCGCGCCCGGCACACTGATCAATGGCCTCCTGGATGGCCGATGTGTTGACCGTTTTCCCGTCTCCCGAAGCACCATATTCAGTGATGACATACCGAGGCGGAATGACAGAGCATCTTACATAAGTGAACAGGAAGGATAACAGTACAAACGGTAGTGTTAACAGGACAGATTTCTTCATTGTATTCATAGTACACCGCATTAATTAGCTTGTACCGGCCTGAATATCAGATTAAAGGCTCAGTTGTGCAAGGGGAGCATCTCGCGACGCTACCTCTGCATAAAAAATATCGGCCGGAATAATGAATTTCTGCATCATTATTATTTAATGTAATACACTTCTTCAGGTATTTCATCAACGCATAATTTCATGGCAGGAGCAAAAAATATTCGTTTACGGCATTTACCCGTTTATTCATACCGGTAAAGCTTAACCTTACGGATGGTGGGTCCGTTGGGAAGGCGCACGGTGGTTCCCGTTTTATCCATGGCCGCCATTTCAGCCAGCCGGTAGTTGATCATGATATCATCCCCGTTCAGTTTGCGTCTGCGAACCCATTGATCATCAACAAAGCGGCCCTCTTCCACGGAAGCCAGACCGGTGATTTTTGGTCCGGGTGTCAGGGCTGTGAATGAAACCTGGATATTATTTCCAGCAATGTAATACTCATCGTCGCCTGTTGAAATGAACAGACCATAGCCTAATTCCGGGACCACATCCGACCGGAATGTTTTCATGAGTTCGGCTTCCAGGAGGTAATCACCAAGCCGGATGGTGTCCGACGGGTTTTCTTTTGAAAGGCTGACAGCGGCTATGGTTCCCTTTCCCTGGTTTTCAAGAATCAGGTGAGCTATGTTTGCCAGTACTTTATATGTTCTGGGGATGATACCGTTTTCAAAATCATCAATCCGGTTTTCAATACCGAAAGGGGAGTAACCGATTGCGTTGAGCTGGCCGAAGGCGTAGAAAGCATTGGCGGCTCCGGGTTCACCGGCGAAGGATTCGGGGACGAAGAGTGGATTACCATGCCTCATATATTGTCGGCAGATCCCGGGGAAGTCGGGCAGGTAAATATCGGGGGCCAGGATATCAATATCCGGTGCGGCAGCCTGCCAGATATCGTGCACATGAGCCTGTGGTCCGCCGCTGGGATAGTCCCCTGGCAGCTTGTCCTCCGGCTGGACGATCCATGCGTTCACAAATACGGGCAGCGGATATTCGGCCTTGCCTGCCGCCGCCATGGCATTGATGAATGAGGCATAATGCCATGCCATGAAAAGCTCATCCGTGGCAGGGCTTTGGCCAAACACCTCCTCCCAGGTACCGGCATCCTTTTTCCCGGCAGCCTGCCAGGCCTCAAGCAATTCACTGAATAACGATTCTTCATTCTCCTTCAGCCAGCTCATCAGTGTTTCAGGGACAGCGCTGTGGAACAGTTCATTGGCCTTGTCACCACGGTCCCTGGAATCGCCCAGGATACCCACCTCGTTCTGTATCTGGATCATAATGACCGTATGATGCTTCGAATCCACCTCTTTCAGATGCCTCATGAAGGTTGTATATGCCCGTGTGTCGGCGTCACGCGTCTCAGTGCTCACCGGTGTCAGTATCTCAAGGCTTTTCCCATTGGCGGCTTTCACCCGCGGGAAACGTTTGTAATCTTTCTTTACCCATTCGGGGATATAGTGCGACTGGCCGTTCTTCCAGCTGCCGAACCAGAGAAGGATGAGCCTGAGATCATGTTTGCGCGCATCGCGCAACAAGCTGTCAACGAGGGAGAAGTCGTACCTTCCCTCCTCAGGTTCAATAAGGTCCCAGGAAACGACGGCAAGCACGGTGTTGAGACCGGCCTGTTTAAGCAGCGGCCAGAAATCTTTCATGTATTCAGGGCTGGAAGAACTTGAATTGTGGAGCTCCCCGCCAAGGACAAGGTACGGCTTACCATCCACCAGAAGCCGTGTGGCCTGACCATGCTGTTGCAGGAACGGGAGAGAGGAAGTTTCTTCCTGAACCTGTGTGCATCGCATGAAAAAGAGAGTAATGCAACAGATAAAGATGCAAGTGAAATGTTTCAGTATTTTCATATCAGTATGTTTTTTTATTGGATTTAAAGAATTGACTACGCCACCGCTTGTTCACAATATCCAAGATAGCAAAAAAAGGATTATGGGGCACAGCCCGCCATGATTCTCACCTCACAGATAACTTTTCGGGATGATATTTAATCTCAACATCGTTAAATGATTCAGAGATACCTAACTTAATACGGTCTTGTGCATGTTGAAATTCCCGACAATGTTGTCTCATCAGCCTGGTTTGATGCAGCAATCCTTCATTGTTCCCTGTTATAGCGGGCACGGTAAAAAAAGGGAGCGGCTGTATTATTCAGCCGTTCCCTTTACTATCATCACCGATAAAAAAACAGATCGGAACTAGTAACCGGGGTTCTGGTACGCTGCTTTGGCGGCCGCGTCAAGCGGTACGCCTTTCTCATCTGTCAGCAGGTCAAGATATGCCTTGGGCCACATGCGGAAGGTATAATGCTTCTGCATGTTACCTTTTCCGTTTCCATCCTGACCTCCCCCGGATGAGTTAT
>JAXDBV010000015.1:0-54552 GCA_034678415.1 Bacteroidales bacterium | reverse complement strand
TCTTTTCCCTGCATGGAAGGCGGGTGTGGTACGGTTGCAGAGAGGGGAGAGGGGCAGGTTGGCGCGCCTTTTGCCTCACCTCGCTGAAACGAAAAGAGGATGGGGGTGATGTACTGTGCGGGGGAAGGGTGGAGAGTACACTGCAAAAGGCGTGACAACCTGCACCTCCCCCAAATAAATGAGGGGAAATGTTGTCCGTATGAATAAAAGTCACGGAAAAAAACAGGTGACCCGCCGTTAACCTGAACACCGCTACACTACGACATAAATGATATCATCTACATAATGAATCCACTTCTGCACCACGGAAGTCATGCCGGAAAACCTGTGAAACGACCGATCCGAACAACAGGCAGGTATTAAAGAAAAATCGTAATAAAATCGGCGGCCTGCACCTGTTTCCTGTTTTTTATGGTTCTTTTACCACCGGCAATGTTGGTCACTGCACATTGCTCGTGAACGGTGCAGTGGCCATGATTGTCGGGAGAATATCCTTTGCATACCCGCAACACGTCGGGCGATATCTCGTCGATAAGAACGATTTTCCCGTCGCCGTATTTTAACCTTCCCAGTTCAAACTTACCATCAATCACGTGCAGGCTTTTTGAAGCAAACTCCCGGGAAACGATTTCGGCAATCTGTTGCACCAGCTCCACACTCTGATCAATCTCGTGCCTGTTCATTGCGCCGGTAGCTTCCAGGGCTTCCAGCGTGATGAGGATATCGCTGTCGCCTTTTGTCCATACCTCAACAACCTTATGGAGATTTTTACACGGCCGCACAAAAGGATACCTCCTCCAGAAACTGCCGGTGGCATTGTTCCGCCAAGTGAACTCGAGGTTCAGCAACGGGGCGGAACCCGGAAAGCCGGCCGATTCGTCAGGCATACTCAAGGGAAGGGCCGGTTCAACAACCATCTCATTTTCACTGATCGTATCAATGTAGTGGGACGGGATGCCTTTATCTTTCAGCAAGCGGAAAAAATACGTGGCGAACCGGCAGGCTATGGCCCCTTTGCCGGGAATGTCGCCTACCACCGTATCATACCCCGGATCAAAAACCGTCTTGCCGTTTTCGATATAACCGGTGGCCCTGTCGGTAAATATAAACCGGTATTTGCCAGTATACGGCCCTTCGGTAATGTGGTAAACATCCTTCGATTTTCCGCGGTAAACAAGATTCTTTTCTGTCATGAGTGTCGTTTTATGGATGAGGTAAATATACGCTTACGTTTCCATTCTGCAAATCATTTTTATTTGATTACCATGCTGTTCCCGGAACGATACAGGATTGAATACAGATGCACAGCCGGAAGGTCCATGCACCGTGAGCAACATGGACGGTTTGCCCGGGTATGGCCTTCTTCAGTCACCCGGCCATTATTATTGATTTGATCCTGACCACTACAGGATTTCCGGATCATTACTTCCCAGGAGTTCCAGGATGCATCTCACAACGAAATTCGGGTGGTTTTTGAAAATGTGATGTTCCCCCTCAAGCTCGAAATGCTTTGCATTCTCATATTTTGCCGCAATATCCTTATGATATTTGTACCACTTCCACGAGGAGGAGGAAACAAGGATGACCGGCAATGACCCGCGAACCGTCAGGCTGTCCATGTAACCTAAATTGGATTGAAATGCATACCACTCCTTCCGGTATTGGGGCTTGAATCTTGTTTCATACCATTCATTCCCTCCTTTGAAGTATTCATTGTATTCCTGTTTATTCATTGTTTTCCAGAATGATTCAGGGACAGGATCAAGGAGCAACATTCCTTTTACCTCACCGGGATAATGAGAGGCAAAGTACCGTACAATAAGCCCGCCCATGGAATGCCCGACAAGCACATAGGGCGGACAGATGTGCTGATCCTCTAAAATACCCCGTAACTCCCGTACCATGTTGGGTATGGTTCTTTGATTTTGCGACAAGCCCGATTTCCCTATATCAGCCCTGTCGTACTGGAAAATCCTCGCCTTTGCTGCCACTAAGTCTGGTATGGCGCCCCAGACTTCAAGGCTGTCAGACATGCCGTTCTCAAATACAACCGTTACCTGACCACTGCCAAGGTCCCTGATACGGTACTCCTGATCATCGATGGTAACATATCTCTCCTGGCACCATAGACAGCCGCTGTACAGCAACAACCACAGAGTAATTGTTTGTTTCATATTTGCCTGGCTTTCAATATCAGCCGTTCAACAGCATAACCGCAGCGGAACATAAACCCTTCGCCGGTATCCGTCTTAAGAGTAAAAATAGAATAAAATGCCCGGAATTAAAATATGTACCAGTTCAGGAATCACCATGCACGGATGTTTGGAAGCTGGTCTCTCACCGCCCATATAGGTGTTGTTTGTCAGGTATTTAATTTGCGTACAGAGGGAACGTCGATATTTTCCCGTCAGACTTCCACGCCGAGAACCGATTTCAGTACATATCCGATAAAGAATGACAACATAGCCACCCCGAGGCTTATCAGGGTCATTTCCGCGAAGCGGTTCCTGAAATTCAGATCCTTAGCCACCGACAGGTAGTAGTTAAAGCAAAAGATGATGAACACGGCGGTGGCCAGGGTTATTCCCAGGGCAATGAATTTACCGGAAAGCAGGAGGAAGGGCAGGATGAGGAGAATAACGGTAAAGAGGTATGAGATGCCGGTATACACTGCAGATTTTCTGGCCCGGGGATCGCCTTCAGCACGGGAAGACAGGTAATCGGATGCGGCCATTGACATGGAGGCGGAGATACCGGTTACGAGCCCCGCCAGGGATATCAGCCGTGTGTCACCCAGGGCAAGGGTGAAGCCTGCCAGCGCTCCTGTCAGCTCTACCAGGGCATCGTTCAGCCCAAGAACAATGGACCCTACATACCTGAGCCTCTCCTCGTCGAGCATCCCCAGGATGTTGCTCTCGTGCTGACTCTCCTCCAACGCGAAGTTACCGGCTTCGGGAAACGACAATGCCAGCTGTTTGTAAAGCTTCGAACCGGTGCCCTCTCTCTTCTCCATCAGCTTGAGAACAAATGTCAGGCCGAGAATACGGGCAAAAAATACCGTACGGGTTATCCTGAATCTGTCAGGACTGACTTTCACCCCTGTCTTTGTCTCCCAGAAACGGGCATGATTCAGCTCCTGTTCGCCAATCTTTCGTAAAACCCCGGCATTCTTCGGATCACTGCACCGTTCGGCCAGACGGAGATAAATAAAATGCTCTGTCAGCTCAGTCCTCTGGGCCGATAAAACTACCTTTAGGGTTTTTGTGTCCATATATTACACGATTAGATTACTTAAGATAAAAAACATAGGGAAGATAAAAATTTTAACGGTTTATTTTCGGCATTTTTTTAGTTCTTACCGCAAAATGCATACACCTTTACCTGCCATGAGGACTTCCTGGAAATATTTACGTCATCACGGCAACGAAGAGATAATAGATTTTTAACCCGGGGCAGGTACGGATGATATTTGGAAATACCCTTGATACCGGCGCCCGATCATTATAAACGCCCGGCAAGGGGATTCTGTTCAGTGCCAGGAAAGAAAAAAAGCCGGACAGTACAGGGTACGGTCCTGATATGCACGGCGGAACGGACAGCCGTGATAAGGAGTGACGGCCGCTGTCCGCCTGATGCTTGCAACGTCGATCTGTATTAAACAGCCAGCAGATGAGGAGAAAAAGTGGTTGGACCGGTTATAAAAGACAGCCTTATTTCACAGCCGTTTAACAGGAATACAAATATCGACGATGAATTTATTTTCAGGATGCTCTTCGTGGTTGTTATGGTACAGCTCATAAGGGTTTTTATCCTCGGGCTGATAACCACTCTCCGACAGCCACAAGCAAACCGAATCCCATGCATCCTGGAATTCAGTGTCCGTGATTTCAAAATGACCGACAACATACTTTCCACCCGTGATCAGCATCCTGCCTATCTCTCCCTCTGTCTTAACTTCCTTATTGATAACAATACAGGCACTTTGTCTGACCTTGTCAATGGCGGTGATCTTGGGATCATCGTGGTACATGGTGATGCATTTCATCCCGGGCGAAAGCAATCCCCGCGGGCCTGCCCACTTGAATAACTTATTGTACGCCGTGCCAATCAGGTTGAACCTGCCTGTGTGCCGGCAATAAATGACATCCATGGCCGGCATTTCCCTGATCTCAATGTTTTTCTTCATAATAAACCTCCTGTTTTGTGATGAATAATGATCACTAACATAGGCAGGGGAGACTGATTTCAGTTTATTAATGTTGCTTTTCACTTGATGATTCTTGCTAAAATGATCCTTCCACGAGGACCGGAATTCCTGTGCTGTGGTGTGAAAATGATCCCTGAAATTCCTGCAAAAGACTGCCAGACTGTTGAAACCGCAATGCACAGCTACTTCCGTTATGGATTTGTCGGGCTCACTGATCAATAAGCTGGCGGCCTTTTCAATCCGTTTGCGCTTGATATAATCGCTCAGCGTCTCTCCCATGAAAGCAGAAAAAATGCGATGAAAATGGAACGGCGAAAAATTGGCCACTCCCGATACCCTTTCCAGCGTCAGTTCCCCGTCAAGGTTATGCTCGATATAGTCAATCACCTTGTTGATCCGGTAGATATATTCTTTCTGATACTTGTTCATCAGGAACAGAATCATGACCAAAAGTGCATCTGAAAAATCAAATAATCAATAGCTACGGGAAAATTGTTTTTCCCGTTTTCGGGCGAATACCTGTGCCATAAAAGACTGGAGTCAATGGGATGTAACAGGAAGTGACAGCCGGCTTATGATCTTCTCAAACCATTGATGTACGGAATCTTCAGACACCGGGTACAGGATGCTTGCATCATGAAGTTGCTGCAAATATTCAATAGCAGTATCAGCAACCACTGAATTTTTACTATTCAGGATTATTAACCGGCCGGCATTGGTACACATGAAATCATGGAAATGAATTTCCTTCCACGGAAGGTCACCAGCCATTATGATCAGAAACAAGCGAAAGGCCGGTTTTCGTATTATGATGAATCAAAAACGTGGACAGCACGCGAAAAGATTCCTGTCCGTGAAAATTATCTGCCCCGGGCATTGAAACGGCAGATACAGGTTGTTTAAGAAATAACGTGTATCACTTCAAAGCTGCAACTACCTGATTCATTGTTCTTGTTTTTCCAGGGATATACAACTCTCATCCGGTATTTTCCCAGGCCAGTCCCAATGAACCAGATCATCGCTCCAGGCAATCCCTATCGAGGCGTTTTTGTCAAAATCTTCTTTTTCGGATCCTGGCCCTGAACCGTGAAAAAACATAACATATTTCCCGTATTCCGGGAATTCTCTCAGATCAATGACAGTACCCGCAGTTATTCTTCCTTTTGCCCATTCCCATTCGTTTTGTCCCAGGGTGATGAGCTCTCCCCAATCAGTCCAGTCAACAAGGTTTGATGATCGTTTTATTGCTATGCCGTTCGCAGGAGAATGAAAAAGAACATATTCATCATTTTCTTTTAATACCGATACATTTTCTCCTGATTCCGTGTGGCCAACAAAGGTCCAGTTTTTCAAATCATAGCTGTATGACATGCTTACCCCGTTTTGTTTGTATAAGCACCACCACTTTCCTTTTTCATCCTTGTCTTCCGTAAGATAAGGATCGATCATCCTGCCCATATCGGCTTCTTTCACATCCGGACCTTTTACTTTTAACAACTCTGGCTCACTCCAGCGTTCAAGATCTTTGCTTCGCATAATAAATACCCGGGCATCGGCTGATCCGTACCGGGTTTTATCGGTACTCTTCAACCCTGGCCTGGGATAGGACTGCAGGCACAGGATCCACTCGTCGTTATAACGGATCACATTCCCCGGGCTGCTGTAGTTCAAAGCCTGGTCCCTGGCAGTAATGATTACGGGAGGGTTCCAGTGTCTCAAATCCTTTGACTTGCTACAGGCAGTGTAAGAGTAAATGAATCCCTCCTCTGCCCTAACCAGGGTAAAAAACAGGTAAAACGTCTTGTTGAAGTATAAAATTGCCGGATCACGATAAGCCGTGGTGTCATTGCCTTTGAAAATAACCGGCGCCTCGAGGGTGTTCAACAGGTTTTCCTGTGCCATGGCAGGTATGGCATGCAGTGTATAATAAGACAATAATACAATCTTAAGAACTTTATTTACTTTCATATGGACCCCGTCTGTTAAATCAAACATTTCATGCTGTATATCACCGGCCACTGTCGTCCTGCAAAAGATAATCCGGTAATTCCGGAGCACTGTTGTGCCATGGTACCGGTCAGTTCCCGTAAAGGTAAAAAAATCCCTACATCACTGCCCGGTCAAGCCGGAACAGGTGATTATGTCACCGTTACAATGGGTAAAGAATACCCTTGCATTAATGGATTGCCAACGGTAAGGTCCGTTTTTAAACTGTAAGCGAGCCGCGGAACCCCCTGGCTCCATAGTATGATGGGGCGCTGTTGTGATACACGAAGACCTGGCCGTAGCGGCGGTCAGCAAAGAGTGCACCGCCACGAGCCCTTATATCGGCAGGCGTTTTCACCCAGCTCGATGTTCTGGTGTCGAAATTACCAAGCCGCTGCAACCCCCGGTATTGTTCTTCTGTCAGTAGCTCTATGCCCATGGCAGCTGCCATATCCACCGCGTTGTTTCCCGGTTTGTTTTCTTTCCTTGATTCCTGCCCCTCACGGTCGTAACAAACATTTCTACGGCCTTCCGGACTTTCTGCCGAGCAATCATAAAAGATGTAACCGCCCGTCTTTTGATCATGACCGACAACATCAGGCTCCCCACCTGTCTTTTCCATCTCATAGAGGGACCATAGTTTTTCCGAATTACTTTCCAGCCGTGCTTGTACCTTTGCCCATGTGAGACCTTTATGTCGGCTCATGTTTTTCTCAAAACGCGACTGTAACGTCCGGAGCAGCTCTTCCCGTTGCCCCGGTAATAACTCTTTATGTGTCTTATGGTTTGACATGGTTGTATTGTTAAGAAAACAGGTTGTTCGGCTTTAATAAGAGTTTTTTCCCTTATTATTGTACGAATCAGTAGTTTATAAACAATCAAACCGGTTTTGTGTTCAGTTCCCGGACCGCAATGATATCCCCGCATATTCCTGATCAATGACAGCAGACGGGTAAAAGGAAGGAAACATAATGGGTGATTTTGTCTTCTGCGTATCGCTCCTGACGGGTCCGGGCAACACAATGCAAAATTGAAAACGATCCATTGGTAAAATAATAGTATTCAAGGCTGGTTCAGGAGATAAAATTCCACTGCGCTGTCGCATGACGGTTAATCAACCGGATTACGAAGACTAGAAGCACAGAAAGCCTGCCTGTATTACCGTTCGTGGGAAGCGGTTAACCATTCCGTTTTTAGTACTTTATATCCTGCAGGTAAAGATTACATTTTTGACATAATGTTCTCAAACCTTGCATTACTAATGGGGTGATGGCTGATGATCTTCTTATTGTAAATAATACAGAATGTTCCAAAGGCACAAGGTGTCTTTTGTGCCGAAAGAGCATCTTTTACTTCTATCAGGCGGGTTTTAATGCCCATTTTCCCGGCGGTCTTTAAAATCGCATCAACGTTTTTTACAGAGTAAGGACACTGGGCTGAACGGATAACCGTCAATCCGTCGGGATAATCATCGGCTGGCATAATGATAAACCTTGGATCAGGAGCATTCCGGGAAAACTTCAGGACCATTAGTTCAAAGTCGGGTTCTGACCTGTCGGCTACGGCGAATCCTTTTTTCAGGAAAATATCCTTTTTTACCATGAATGATCCTTCCCGGGTAACGACAGCAACGCCATGCATGTTCAACTCTTGTGCATCCCTGATACATGCATCAATCAGGGAGGAGGCATAGCCCTTCCCTTTAAACTCGTTTTTAAACCCGACAAAAATGCAGTGAATAAACATGTACCCGTGTGCATCTACCGGGCGGTGAGCATACTTGCCGGGGATATACTCCAGCATACCTTGATAACCGCCCGTCTTTGAAATAATCGCTTTTATCCTGAGTCCTTTGGGGTAATACTCTTTAAACCATTCAATCTTTCTTCTTAATGCAAGGTGTTTTTTCACATCTTTATAGCCGCAAACCCCATAATCCGCTATATTCCCGGGAGTAAGATCTACTATCTGTATGTCAGTCATATTGATTTTCTGTTTTAATAAACAGGATGTTGTAATCGTTAAAGATAGAAATTCCTGTTATATCATTTATTTGTGGCTGTAAAAGCAGGCTATTTCAGGCCACCTGTTCCACGATAAAAAGATATTGATTTACTCATTCTGTTTCAATTCAGGTTTGGTCAATGACCAGTGGGTTTGAATAATTTTCCGCTCATGGTTGGGTTCCCGCCCGTACACTTCCTTTCAGTTCCATTGATATCCCTTGCCGTTTGAGTATGATACAATATTGTATGTGAGGACGGCCATGTAGGAACCTGGCTGAACAACGGGATCAGGCATGGTAATGCTGTCAATATGTATTTTACCCGTTACCCTTTCATCCATTTCACTAAGGGCTTTATGTCCATCCGGTTGTTTTTCAGTCATCGGATCAAAGTATACAATATCGGTGGCGGATAATTCCAGGAAACCGGAAGGATCACCATTATTCCACCGTTCAAGGGCTTACAGCTACAATGCGATGATCCGGTCCTTAATATCCTGATGGTCAGTGCGGGTACAGGAAAATAGCGGAATAATTAACAGCATTGTAACAATTGTTTTTAACCACAGGTAAACACTTTAAGGGTTCAACATATTGACTGTTTGTTTTAATGCTCAGGTTAATACATACCTGAATAGATGCCATATTGGGGGCATTCAGATCATTAACTGTCAACCGGAGTTTTTTACGTACACGGATGGCCGGCGGTATGTAGCCGTGCGTTGAGTTATCTTTATCTTCTTATCGCTCAGGTTAGTCAAAAATTCCGGATAAGGACCTATCTTCGGGCAGCCGGGTACATGCCGTATGGTTTACAGTTTGCCTGTTCATACAGCACTGCCGCTCATCGAATCATGTACCAGGAACTCTGATATCGCTTCCGTTTTTTCCTGACCGGATTTTCGGTCCATGCTGTTATCATAGTAACAGAACTGACTCGGAGATATTCTGTTCACTGCATTACCTGTGTATGCAACGCTGTCGTGCCTGGTTCAATTATCTGTCACTGGTAACGGTTCGGTTATGCCTGCCTGTTCTTTCAATGTCTTGGCCAGGCATAGATACAACCAGGTTTTGAACCGGTCATTTTTGTTTTGGTTGCTGAAGGCTTTGCTTTTTATTTTATCATGTATTAAGTAGGCGATCTCAGCGTATTTTTCTGTGATAAAATTTTTAATCTCTGTATTAAAGCTTCCACATCCTTCAAGGTCTTTATGTGGTTTCATGTTGCCAATAGCCTGAATCAGGGAATCAAGATGATCGGGGAAAGCATAATGACAAATGTCCATCCTGCAGGTCTGGTATTCGAGTTCTTTGAATTGTCCCGAAAGTTGCAGCTTTTCGTAGGATACCCAGTCGTATGTTAATCTTGCGATGAGCAGCCTGACCATTCTTTCTTTGTCAGGTGTTTTATCCCCCAGCCATGTGGAGATTCTTGATTCCAGTACCGGGCTGTGGCCTTCGGTCGATGGCCTCCGGTTTGTATTGCCGAGCCAGTTGTATAGTCCCCACAAGTATTGCTGGCCGGTCAGACTCCGGCCGGTTTTATCATTTATCCATGCATTTTCTCCATTGCGGATATGATTCGAGCCAATTGTATCAGGATCAGCAGCCGGATCAAGATCGCGGATGGAGGTTTGAATGTGTTGTATATGTTGCCGGTATTTGAAATGGCAGATCTCAAACCTGGTGATCAGTTCACGAATTTTCCTTATGGAGGGAGGGATGTCACCCAAAGTATTCTCAAGTTGATTTATTTCAGCAATTTCTGTGTCCTGAGAAGAAGCATTAATATTTGACCAGGGATCCATTTTAGTTGAATCATTTTGTTAGGAACCTCTTTGTTCGCATAGGTTTTAATAGCCCATAATATCTTAAAGATTTATTTCTTGTTCATGATCAACATTATAAATAGAGTGGATAGCCTGTAACACTATTGGAATAATATGTAGAGGACAAAAATAATGAAATATGAAACCGCAATAAGCAACAGGCCCGGTTTGTAAGAACCATGAAAAACCTGTTTGTTTTTAAAGTGCCTTGCCATCTGTTCACGGGGCTTTTTTCATACCCGGTGAAATGTTGTTCAACAGACTATGGTTGTTTTTTCTTATTATCCATCATGGCCCCGATGCCAACACCAATTGCCATACCAAAGCCAATACCAATTGCAATCCATAGAGCGATGTCATCTGTCAGTGATCCGATGGCTACTCCCAGCCCGGCACCAAGTGCTATTCCGAAGGCAATACCTAATCCAATGTGTTTCTGGCTTTTTTGATCTGCTTTATTTTCCATATGCGGTTTATTTTCATTGAAAAATACCATATAAATTATCAAATTAAGAATATTTTATGATTTTCCGGCGGGTATTTGGTTTCTTTTGCTGCCGGGTGATATAGTTAACAAAAACCTTAGTGATTTTTTAGCGTTGCAGATGCTTTCAGGGATCAATGACACCGTTTTACCGTTTTATCAGCTTATGCGGAGGTGTGCCAATGACATTACCTTAAGTCTGTCAGAAATATTCATTCCCAGCCTTTTCATGAGAGGATAATTCTTTTTATGCGTTTTAAACATGGGCATGTTACTGATTACCTTAACATACCCCGCCCATTTTTCTGTTTCATAGATGTCGTCTATGCCCCATTTTAGGCAAGCCGATTCATCCATACCTCCTTTTTTAATTACTTGTTTATTAGAGATTCTGATCCCTAATCGAGATGCATGATCAAAAAGGACTTCCGAATCCGGCAGGAAGGTATGTATGTTGTTGAACAGCTTCTTAACCTCCGATTCATCGAAATAGTAAAGTACACCTGCCATAAGCAGCATTACTCTGTCCTTTTTGGCAATATTACCATACCAGGTGGTGTCGAATACTGATTTGGCAATGAACCGTCTTCTTTCGGATTCGCTGAAATACTGTCTTCTGATTTCGATGACATCCGGCAGATCGAGATCGATCCACTTGATTTTTCCGTTATCCAGGCGGTCAAATGTCGTGTCGAGTCCGCAACCTATGTTTACTACTGTGGCGTATGGATATGCTTTTATAAATTCAGAGATCTTTTTATCGAAAAAGATGCTTCGGGCAATCCATGAAGCACGGATTATCCTGCTGATATTGTCCGAAATGGTGGTAAAATCGTATGGGATGCTGTTTATAATTGAAACGGCTTTATTATCCTCCAGCTGCGGTGTTGGTTTTTGTGTTTCGACCGCTCTTCCCCAAAGAGGTAGCAGCATTGTTTCCTGAACGCTGCCGAGGTTAATGTACCCGGGCTTTGTCATAGGTCTATTCGTTTAACGTCGGGAGTGGAATAATACGTGATTACTTTTTTATAGAGATGGCTCCGGTCTTAAAATCAAGTGCAACATTTTGTGTATTAAAGAAAAGCATATTGTAAAATTTATGACAGAACAATACACACAGTTGCCGTTGTCAGCGCTCTGTCGGTTTTTTCTTATTAATGATCCTGTTGTTATCAAATTCCTCCCGGTATTCGATGTTACCATTCCTATCATATCGGATCCATGATCCGTGCTTCTTGCTATTCCTGAAATTGGCCACCTGCCATAGTTGACCGGTCTCACGGTAAAACAACCATTCCCCTTCCATCAGGTTATTGATATAAGGCCCCTGAGCCTTGATGTTACCGTTCTTGTAGTAATAGGTAAGCTTATTGCCGGCCAATTCATACACCGGCTGACCGTTTGAATAAAATTTCTTTTCTAACATAGGTTGATTTTGTTTTTCAATGAGAATATGAATGGTAAAGAACGCAAGTTTTTTGATATATCGACAAGCAGGGATCAGGGCACTGGCCTCTCCGGGTTAACCATTGCCGCCTTTGAATCCTTTTCTTACAAAATACCGAGCCCGTCATCCACTATGCGGCATCATCGACGCGTTGTTGTTATCAAACTTTTAAGTAACCCGATATTTTGTTCCCATAATATTTTTCATCTTACAAAAACTGAAACGGCCAATCGTTTCCCAGTTTGATATTCAGTGAATAATGTCTGTCTTTTGTTCCGTCTTTAAGGCAATTTTCTTCTTGGTGACAAGCATAAAAATACACTGTCTGAATTCATTTATACCTGACCTCTTGCACGAGATCCCCGGGGTATTGCTCCTGCGCCAGGATTGGATTCCCTGATACGGTTATGAATCATCTGAATGATATGGTTTTCCTTTTTAGTCATTCCATTTATTGATGTTTTCAACATCTCTTATGCACGCGAACTGCTGGGCACTATTGATTTCGCATAAAAGCAGATTTAATAACTCTAATACATTGCCGAAATGAATATTTTGCCTGGATGATGGTCGCGGAAATAAAGATGTTGGTTTCCCTTTTTTTCACTGCCTTAACATATTGACTGAGAGTAATAAACCGGAGAGGTGTGTGTTTATACTCGTGTGCCAGTGGCGCTAATGTTTCAATATCCTTTACAGTTGTAATACCGTTTCCGATCTCCCCGTAAAGATGAGCATCACTGCCAGCTATAACGGGAATATTATTGATGTTGGCCAGGTCGACAGCCTTTTGGTTGTCTTCATTGTTCAACCGGGAATTATATCCTTCAATGAAATCAATGTTTGACAGGTCAATTTTTGACAGGTCATGGTGATAAAACGGATGGTTCAATATAACTTTCCCGTTTTGTTCCCTGATCTCCCTTATGACCCCGTCAATGTCTCTTGATTCTATTTCTTTTGTCAGAAAAAGGCCCGTTATATCACCGGCATTGGTTGCTATTTCAGCCCCCACAATTACATGAAAACGTTTGTCCCTGTTGAGTTGCTGAGCCTCCAGACCGCCTTTAATGGTATTATGATCACAAATAACAATACCATCAAGCCCGCGTTTTTTTGCTATCCTTAAAATCTTCCCAGGCTTCATTAGGCTGTCATACGAGTAACACGTATGTACATGAAAATCAAATTTCATTTAAACCATTTTTTGTAGTAGTAAACCGGGATATATAACAGCTGAAACAAGTTGGGGAGCGGGTCACACAGCCAGATATCATTCCTGGAAATGAACAGATCTCTGAGAAAAAGAAAGATGCTCCAGGGTCTTTCTAACAGGTAAAACAAATCCCCGTTCAATAACCATTGAAAACGTTTATGCTTATACTGCCATGGTTTGATTTCTTTTCCTAATGCATCATCAACCAGCATCTGGGGGAAGTTTGCCCCGCAAACCAGCGCCAGGTCCAATGACCCCCAAAATTTGGCATTTATCTCCATTAAATTGTAGATGCCTGTTTCATTGTCTTTTTTGAATTCCACCATTGCAACACCTTCCCATTTCAGTTCGTCAAGGATCTTTTTCCCATCCCGTAACACCTGCTCATTGTCAAAGGCTTCTGCCACCACACTCACTCCGCCGGTATACGGGTATTCCCTGATTCGCCTGTGCATAAAATAGTTTTTACATTCGCCGTTTTTATAAAATGCAAAAAAGCCGGCGCCTTCCCCGGCAATGTATTTCTGAACGACCGGTAACTGTCCTTTGAAATCGTTCCTGGCACACATGCGCCTGTACCTGCTGACCAGTTCTTCCTTTGAGTGGATATATTCAACCATCTTTTTCCCAAGTTCAATCGGAGGCTTTATTACACAAGGGAATGGGATATCTGCTTTCTCGATATCGTCTGCCGTATTTATCGTAAAGATTTGAGGATACGGAACACCGATTTTCTCAGCAAACCTGTAGGTGTCAATTTTGTTGGAGGCGATACAGATCTGCTCATAAGGAGCAATGGTTAAATGAGTAAACCGGTTTATAGTTTCCCTTTGCCTGGAGCATAACTGAAAACTGATATATGAGGCAGGGATGATTACCAGGTAATCTTTGCTTTTTATGATCTCCAGCAGATCATTAACATACTCATCAGGGTATTGCCTGGGATCATGGACGAGGTGTTTTGCGTAGACATACCTGGAATAGAACGCTACCGATGATCGATGGTGTGAAACGGCTTCAATCTCGTATTGTTTTGATGTACCAATATGCCTCACGATGGCAAGCACATTCTTGTGATCACTGTCCAGTACCAGTATCCTGTGCTGTCGCATAATTACTTCTTTAAAACGATATAATAGGACCGTGAAACACAGCTGAACGGGAACATATATAATGAGAAATGATCAGTGTAAAGAATGGTTTGTTTTGACTGTAAAACGGAGGCTTTCCATAAAAATACTAACTAATTGACTGTTAATTTCATATTTTAACAATGCAAATAAATACAATTCCCAATTTATATACAACCATGGTATACATTTGGTTTTAACGGTCTTACCGGGGCAATTCCCGGCGACAAATGCCAGGGTTTCAACAAAGTTACTACTTTATCGGATACGTTCAGGAAGTTCCCGGAATACAAAATGATCCCGGCAGGTATACTGTTCTCAGGTTTATGTTCTCCCTTCTGCCGTAATAACAGATAAATACAATGTCATTGAACGTCAGATTATAAGCAATTCAGTATACCCTCTGAAGCCAGGCTTTTTATAAAGAGGCTGGATGCCTGCGTCTCCTTTCTGCCATGATACAATCACCCTTGCCCGGTCATCTACAGACGTGTCATGTGCCCGGCGGAAAGTTTGAAATATTCTTATGACACGGTGATTTTATCATACACGTTTTTCCCGTTCGTCAGCAAGCCATTATGCATACTGCAATATTCCAGGATATCGGAATATACTTCCCTCCATCCGGTGTATTTGTAATCTGAAAAATACGTGTTATGCCAGAGCAGTGTAAAAACACCATTAAATTTTCGGACTTCATTAATGATTTGGTGTACCCTGGTCCGTGCCTCTTCTCTAGTCAAACCCATATATCTCTTGTTTGCCATACTGGTATCCATCACGGTTAAAGGTATTTCAAGAACAGGAGATGTTACATTTCTTTCAAAGTTGTAAAGGTAGAAAGGATAACAAGTAGCTCGTCTGAACCCGATATTTTCCGCAAAACCGATGGTTGTATCGTATTTAATATGGCAGTCCTCCAGCACGCTGACCGTTTTTTCAGGATCAAACAATAAAAAATGAAACCGGTTGCCGGTTATTGGCCGGGAGTGTATTCTTAGAATATCTTCGTTCAGCATTGTTTTATCAGCGTGAGCGCCAAAGCTCCCGTGAACTCCTATATCTTCCCCCTGTTCTCTTAAAAAGGAAATAATCTGTTGAATTTTTCGGTTTTTGACGTTATAATCGGCATTGGTACACCTTCCTGCTTTTCCTCTCCGAGGCAGGAAATAAAATGAGGATGTTGCATCGTATTTTTCTTCCAGCTGAACAATTTCCCTGAAGTTGAACCAGTCGTCGTTCGTGAAAATACGGTGGAAGATCAGCCCCGGCACGGATAAAAACCGTTTCTTTTTTAATTCACTGAACGAACCTTCCAGCCAACAGCTCTGACAGGTATCAATATCGTGTGTCAATGCAACGGCAAAGGCTTTAGTGTCCCATACATCCTTTTTAATATTCATTTTGCAGACCCTGCTAATGGCTTCCTCCAGAATACTGTAATAATAGTTGACAACGGGGATTGTTGTAATGCCCAGATTTTTTATGACGCTCGTTTCGTACTTTACCCTGCCAAATTCATCCCTGGAAGAATTAACGTATTCGTTCCAACCGCTCAGGAAATATGCTGCAGCAGCAATGATATCGTAATGTATTATCGCCCTGTCCCCTTTATAGGTAATGATCTCATGCTCATTGTTTTTTTCAAAAAGAAACGGGATGCTAATGCCGTTCCATTCTTTCCACACCACATGGCTGGCTGAAACATCCTTCTTCTCAAGCCAAAAAGAATCTTCACAGTTTTTGCGAACAGTTATCGCCTTACCCTGTTCATCTCCGTATCCCAAATCGACATCCCTGACATTATAGAACAATTGAAAATTTTTCAGAAAATAGATAAAGGGTGTATTCATGTTGTTTTTCTTTCGTATTACGTACAGATTATTGACTATGGCCTGAAGTGATTTTCAGGACAATCGCCTGTTCCTGGAAGAACATGACTGTCCGTGGAATATGGATATGGGCAATTTGCCCCCGCTGTCATTTACTATATTATGAAGAACACCTGTAAATATACATCCGATACTCCATATATATGTATTGTTTTGATATAATATGACCATCATCAGGTCTCTGTAATAAAACGGCCGGCCGGTTCCATGGCTTCTTTTGAATTTAACCCCGCGTCCGGTCGAATATTCCCGGAACAGAGGCTGCAGCCACAACAACCATGTTCACACAACGGTTATCCATATTTCAGGGCGTGGACGTTTGTCACGATCCCCCGGCAGGGTTGACGACCGATACTTGGATGGTTGACCTGGCCCGTTCAGAAGGAATACCCTTCGTATTGTTCCGCTACCGGCTAATTGATCTTTAGACGCTTGTGGGGCATATCATTGCTGAGTTTTTATTCATCCGGAGAGATCTTTCGGCTGCAAAAAGGCTGAAATGATCGCCATGAATGTGTGTGATAAGAACCAGGACGATATTGTCAGACGGTAATTTATAAGGTTGCTTTAATAATACATCAGCTGTTACAACATTCAGAGGGAAGGCCGCCCGACGATCGGGCACAGTGTCAGCCAACAGCCATTATTTATTGTATAAGCTTTTTTAATACATCTTTGGCCAGGCGATATCCTTTCATCGCACAGGTGTTGGTATAATCCGTTAAAAATTCTGTCGCTTTGTTTTTGTCTTTATTAAATAAGTCTGATGCTGTTTTTTCAATTTCCGCCTGCTTATTTATCAGTTCTGCTTCCAGCCTGTCAAAATATTTCCTGATTAGTTCGTGGTTTTTTGTATAGCGGGAATCTCCGATATTGTTCAGTAACCTGAATACACACGAGGCAGATTCCGGATCGATATAGCTTAATTGCCATGAAGGATATGAGAAATGATACGCGGTGCGGGCTTTATCCGTTTCACCCGCATCTTCGTAAGCCTTCTGGTATGCATGAGGAATCCGGGTGATACCTGAATACCAGGGAATAAAAACACTCTGGCACGGATGACTCAATGCCCGCCAGTTCACGGTGCCTATTTCCCGGGGCAGCCAGTTACGTTGTTGAATAATATTAACCTTATGAGTGGCATGACTGCAGACCGGATTATTAGTAACATGATGCGGGGAGATATTCTCATTCATGTATGTGCACAACTCCGTATTTTCGTAATGATTCCTGAAAATATTGATCATATCCCGCAACGCAAGTTTCCTGTCCGGTTGCACCGACACGGGCATTTGTCCGTTTTCGGCATTTTTTAAGGATAACGGAAAATCTTTTTGCAGCATTCTCGCTATCATCCATGTTCTGTGTGTATTCCCGTTGGCTTTATGGACCTCATCCGGGGCGTAGGCCCGGGCAAAATCAAAGGAGCTGTCCTCGGCAGGATCATACCATCCTCTTTTTATTGCATAATCTATAATATCGGGTGAGCATATGAAATTGGCTGTGTCGTGGATGTCAATTTCCCTGATGTTGTATGTATTGGCAATAATTGCCACCTCATTGTCCTGCACCCGTCGCGCGACAAAATGTTTCCCGCAGACCATCTGCAGCTGCCAGGCTTCACCGGGATCAACAATGTTCAGGCATCTTCCGCTGGCGTTGTACCCGTACCGGTTAATCAGCGCTGCAGCAAGTAACACTGCTTCCCTTGCTGTTTTGCACCGTTCTGCCAGGATAAAACGGAGATTGAATCCAATACCACCCTGTACGATATCGCCCCGTTTCTCCAGTACATCGGCAGGATCTTCCTTCGATCGACAGGCATTGCTTCCGAATGCCACTCCCCATTCATTGATGATGACGTTGGAAAACTCCAGCTTCGGCGACTGATCCCAGAAATACGCGTATGTCTCAGACACCTGTGGTATGGCCAGCCCCCGTGTTTCGAAAATAACGGCATCGGTGCCATAGCGTTTGCGGGGAATAAACCAGTAGTAATCCAGTTGCTCATAATCATCTTCGGATTTTACGAACAGGATGGAACCGTCGGTTGTTGTATTCCTGCCGGCTATTACCGTTGTACAGGCTTGCAGCCTGATGGGAACCAAATTGAATAGAAATACACCCAGAAGAAAAAGGCTGTAAATGATTCTCATGTTTCCGTTTTTAAGAATTACGTTATTCATTCCCCGGTGATATCCGGAACGCATGCCCTTCTATTCTTTTCATCCATGATATTAATGATCTCATGTCCCGGTATCCATTGTTTTCATTCTCTCAAAATTAACGATAAAACTAAATTTATCATCGTTGCTGTTTTTTAAGGGGAGCTTTCAAACCCAAAAGTATTTTGTTAAATGGGAATAATTCAGTAAGAATTGTGTCCGACGTTCGGCGTACGACCACTATTTTGCGGACCTTTTCCTGCGAATGTTAAGCGCAATTGCGCATCAACGGTTGGTCTGAATGTGAATTGGTGGAAGTTAAAACCATCACTTGTCCACGTACACTTCCAATGATGCGAAGAGTAAACCATTACACCGTTAATGGCCCGTTATTGCTTATGTTCGGTGTTGAGTAAAGTAGCATTTTAAATGTGTACTATCTCGGCATTTAGTCTTTTTGCCATCTTTTCAGCTACAAGTATCCGATGACATCTATCTGCTTTGGGCTCTGAACATAACAAGGCTATCTTTTTATCTTTTAGCCTTGTAAAATCAACGTTTTCAATAGCTTTTCTTTGACTGATAAGTTGGTTATATCTTTTCTTATATTCGCTCCAATTGCCCGATTTCAGGTAATTATCCCGTATTTCTTTAGTTGGAGTAAAGTCTTTCCAATATTCATAAGAAATTTTAAAAAGACTGAGGAAGTATTCTAAATCCTGTCTCTTTGTGAAACCAGCAAGTTGCCCGGTATTACTCAATCGTATATCTACCAAAATATCTACTTGATTTTTCTGAAGTATCTCAAAAAACTCTTTGGCACTTTTTTGTGTATATCCGATAGTAAATATTTTCATTTGAAAAGTTTTAGTTGAATGTGAACCAGTATTTTCTTTGCGTCTTCTTTTCTTCCATCAGCTCTGATATGTGTTACATCTATGTCATTTATTTTGGCACAATGTTCAAACTTTCTCTTAATCAATGTGTTTGCAATGATCATATGCCTATGGCATTCTCTGGGGTCTTCTTCACTACACATTAAACAAATAACTTTTTGTAAACTCAGTCGCAGTAATTCTGCTATTCCATTTTTATAGATCGGGTCATTATCATATTCATTGTCATTTATAAGACCTGTTTCAGACATTAAATCAGTTCTTCGTCCACCCAACGAGTCTCCCATCCATTTATATTTAATATTATATGATTGGAGAAGGTTTTTAAGCTCTTTTTGTGAAAAAATAGTATTATGTTTTGAATACGGAATGCTTCTCACATCGACAAGGAAATTTATGTTATTGCTTTTCAGCAGATGAATAAAGGAATCAGCATTGTGATTGGCATAACCAATTGTAAAAATGTGTAAATTAAGGACTTCCATGATGATGACAAAGATACAAAATCTATACATGGTCATTGAAATCATAGTTGTAGTCTGCATAGCACATTCCGCCTGAATAATCAGGTAAGGAAAATACACCTGAAACCTGTTCCCATTTTTGTCCCTGGAATTCCCCGGTGAAAGACCTTGGTCGTGGTACTAAATTTCGTACATAAAAATGGAGAGAAAATTTACAAAATATATTTCTAATTTTGTTTAACACAAATAATAAAAAGCTGAACGGATGAAAAGAACATTCATAATGCTGGTCTGCTGTGCTGTTGCGGCGTGCCAGCCACGGGCCGTTGTCACCGAAACAAAATCCGGCCTCACAAAGGAAGCGTTCGACACTATTATCGACGGCAAACCCGTCAGCCTCTATGTCCTCACCAATGCCGGTGGTATGGAAGTGACCGTCACCAACTATGGCGGGGTGGTGGTGTCGGTCATGGCCCCCGACAGGAACGGCTCCTTCGGCGATGTGGTGCTCGGGTTTGACAATATACATGATTATGTCAGCATCAAAAATAACTTCGGGGCCATCATCGGCCGTTACGGCAACCGCATTGGCCAGGCACGCTTCACCCTGAACGGTACCGAATACCTGCTTGAGGCCAATAACGGTCCCAACCACCTGCACGGCGGTAGCAAAGGATACAACACACAGGTGTGGGATGCCAGCCAGGTCAGTCCCAACATGCTCAGTTTAAAATATACATCGCCCGACATGGAGGCCGGGTACCCCGGTACCCTCAGCATTGAAGTGACCTATACCCTGACAGATGACAATGAGCTGAGGATCGATTATTTGGCCACCACCGACAAGCCTACCATCGTCAATCTTACCAACCATTCCTATTTTAACCTGAAGGGGGCAGGCGAAGGACTCATCCTTGATCATGCCCTGACGATCAACGCACCTTACTTCACCCCCGTGAGCGCCGACCTTATCCCTACCGGCGAGCTGCGCCCGGTGTACGATACACCCTTCGACTTTACACAGCCCCATCCCATCGGCGAACGGATCGATATGGCCTACGAACAGCTGCAGTTCGGCAGGGGATACGACCATAACTGGGTGCTGAAGACTCAGGCCGACAGCACCGTCATACTGGCCGCCAGGCTGCACGAGCCGACCAGCGGACGCTCACTGGAGGTGTATACCAGTGAACCCGGCCTCCAGGTATATACCGGTAACTTCCTCGACGGATCGGTCACCGGCAAGAACAACAAGGTATATCCCTTCCGCGGAGCTATCTGCCTCGAGACACAACACTTCCCCGATTCACCCAATAAGCCGGATTTCCCGCCGGTGGTGCTGAACCCCGGAGAGAAATACAGGTCCGTATGTATCTATAAGTTTTCAGCCGAATGATACCGGCAACAACCGTCGGGGCAGGATAAAGGGCAGACGGGAGGATTGTAAGGCGAGTGGCAGAGATATCGATGCGGAAGTTAACATGATCCGGTGAGGGACATTCAATCCCCCTGCCGGCTCATATCTCACCTCTTCCTCCGGCCCCTGACTTTCCCCGTAATCTTCTCCGCCAGTTCATGTACATCGATGCCCCCGAGGTTACCCGAGCTCATCAGCAGCAGGTTCCTGTTCTCCCAGCCGGATGATAACAGGTGTTCGCTCAATGCTTCTGCGTTGTTGAATACCCGCAGGTCATCGCGGGCAAAAGCTTTCCTGAGATCGTCCGGCGGCAGGGTAGGGAGCCGCTTGTGCGTCAGCGTCTCGGGGTTGAAGAATACCACGGCCTCCTCCGCCTGATCCATGCAGCCCGCGTACTGGGGAAGAAACTCCCTGTTGAGGCTGCTGAAGGTGTGCAACTCGATACAGGCGGTGAGCCCGCGGTGAGGGAACTGTTCCTTCACCGCGCCGACGGTAGCCCTCAGCTTCGACGGGGCATGAGCGAAATCATAGTACACAGCCGTGATACGCGACTGCGACAGCAGCTGCAACCGACGGGCAGCACCCGTAAAGGTGCCGATGGCACGGTAGAACAACCGGTCGGTGACACCCAGCTCCCGGCATACATGCAGGGCGGCATCTATATTCAGTAGGTTATGCCGGCCAAACAGCTTTATGGCGGTCTTCCCCTTCCCGTGAAGAAGATACGTTGTCCCGTCCCTGACCACCGACGGATGACCGTTATATGGGATCTTTTTTATCTTTCTCTTCGATGTCTCAACCAGGTCGGCAAGGAGACAGTCACCTTCATAGTAAATAATACTTCCTCCCTCTTCTACCAGTCGGATGAATTTCCTGAACTGATCGGTGTAATTTTCAATGGTGGGAAACACGTTCATATGATCCCATGCTATACCGCTGATAACAGCGATATGCGGTCTGTAGAGATGAAATTTCGGGCGGGGATCAATGGCCGAGCTCAGGTATTCATCGCCCTCGAACACTGCCAGCTTCGATGTCTCTTTGACACTCACCATGGTGTCGAAGCCCTGCACCTGCGCCCCCACAAGGTAATCAAAAACGATGCCCGCCTCCTTCAGCACATGCATGATCATGGACGTGATGGTGGTCTTGCCGTGACTGCCTCCCACCACCACACGGAGCTTGTCCCTGGTCTGCTCGTACAGGTATTCGGGAAATGAATACACCTTTATGCCCAGCTCCAGACAACGAATCAGATCGGGATTATCCATGCGGGCATGCATGCCCAGGATCACGGCATCCAGCTCCCGGCTGATCTTTTCGGGATGCCAGCCTTCACTTGCCGGAAGAAGTCCGCAAGCGGCGAGCCTCGACCGCGCAGGTTCAAAGATCTCATCATCGGAACCGCTTACAACAAAACCCCGGCTGTGCATGTCAATGGCCAGGTTGTGCATTACTGCCCCGCCAATAGCAATGAAATGAATATGTGTTTGTTCTTTCAAAAAATTAAAAAATATTTAATATTATTTAATATAATATTAATAAATATAAATAAATGATTAATAATATTCATATATTATTGAAATATATTTAATATTTTTCAGACATCAAATGAAAGCGTACATTCGTGTTTTAAAGATACATTTAATCATCATACGGCCATGAAGCTTTATTCTGTTCATATCACTAATTTCATGGTTGACGGGGGCGCTATGTTCGGGGTGGTGCCCAAGGTCATCTGGCAGAAGAGGTATCCCGCCAACGATGATAACCTCTGTAATTTTGCCATCCGCTCCCTGCTGATCGATACAGGCGATCGCAAGATCCTTATCGATAACGGCTATGGTGACAAGCAGGGGAAAAAGTATTTCCGTCACCTGTATCTTAACGGGGGTCATGAGCTGGCGGGAGCGCTGAAGAAAGCCGGTTTGGCTGAGGGAGATATTACCGATATGGTGCTCACGCATCTTCACAGTGATCATTGCGGGGGTGGAGTGAAGTGGAACAGTAGCCGGACGGGATATGAGCTGACCTTCCCCGGCGCGCGGTACCTTGTCAGCCACCAGCAGTGGGACTGGGCCGTCAATCCCAACGTGCGGGAAGCCGATTCCTATCTGGATGAAAACCTGCATCCCATGCTTGAGAGCGGCAAGCTGGACTTTATCGACTGTGACACCGAGTTGTGCCCGGGAGTGATGCTGAGGCTGTTCCACGGGCATACTGCCGGTCAGATCATCCCTCTGGTGCAGTATGAGGGAAGGATCCTTGTCTTTGCAGCCGATCTTATCCCCACCTCAGTGCATATCCCCGTGAAGTACAATATGGCCTATGATGTCAGGCCGCTGGTCACCATGCGTGAAAAGGAATCGTTTCTGAGGGAAGCGCTTGAGAACCGATATATCCTATTCTTCCAGCATGACCTGTATGTGGAATGTTGCAACCTGGAGGATTCGGAAAAAGGAATACGGATGAAACAATCGTTTACACTGCAGGAATTCTGTGCAGATCCCGGCAGGTACTGATGACTAACCTGACGGTGAACGCATGCCCATGCAGGCACGCGGCTAAATTACAGACCCTAATGATGCTATCCAGAACCGGATAAAATCGCGGAAACAAACAACAAACAGTCCGGCCGACAGTACCGCATCGGTTGTTACCAGCCGCCCTGCACGGATGCGGTTCGTCAGATAGAGCCAGGTAAAGAGGCTTCTTAAAAAGAGCTGGATAAAAAAGAACAGGAACACCCGTATCCCGTACGGATTGAATTCGAGCGCACTGTCGAAGCGCAGCCTTACGATCTCCGAGAAACTCCTTGACAACCCGCTGCCCGGGGAAGGGCTGCCGGTAATCTTTTCATAGAACGAGGGAACAGGATGATTGTCCTTGGTGGCAGAAAAAATACCGGAATATACCAGTATAACCAGTATCATTCCGGCAAAAGTCAGGTTAATTAAAGGGTAAGGTTTACATATCAGGGCACGGTAACCCATTGTTCCTGACCCTGATTCATTTATCCCTCGTTGAATCGGATATCTCCTTCGTGAACTCTTTCAGGGCCTTGCCTGCCGCCCGTCCCATTTTAGCCGCTTTTTCCTCATCTGTCAGGTTGCCGACGGAATCAAAGACTCCCTCCATCTCCTTGCCGATCTCATCCATGGCTTTCTCCAGCTCATCCCCCATATCTTTAACGCTCTTATCCAAATCCTCACCCGTCTCATCCTCGAACCCTTTCTCAAACTCTTTTCCCACCTTCTCAATCTTGTCGAACCATCCTTTTCCTTCATGGGCAACAGAGGATAATATCACACCCCACACCGCAGCGATGCAGGTACCGATGATCGAGATGACCAGGGCAGCCACAATGATTCCTTTGGGAGCGTTCACTTTGGTGGCCTGGGACAAACCCACCACGCTGAGCACGATGGCCACGGCGCCCGGCACTATAGCCACCCAGCCGAAGCAGGGGATGAAGGCAATGATGAGCGAAATGATGCCCAGCACAAGACCTGCTATGCCAAGTCCCTGGCCGGCATTAGACTTCTGCTCCCGGATTGGTTGTTGTTCTTCCATAGGTTGTCGTTTGTTGATATGAACCAAATATAATAAAATCGGGGTGAAATAGTCTTATTTTGACAGAAGAATCGCAACCATATCCTTTTCAAGGCTTTCAACAGGTGTCTCAACGATCCTGCCGGCTTCGGCATCATCGCGGTAAAAGATGAAGGTGGGCACCCGTTCGATCCCGTACGCGGCTATGTCTTCTCCCGGCACCTCCTTGGCGGAGTTAACACAGATGAGCTCGATCATCGACTGGTCGAAAGGGCACTCATCCAGCATCCGGAAGAACCGTGGCACCTCCCTCTGTGAATCGGAGCACCAGGTGCCGAGAATAACGGTGATGGTCACACCGGCCAGGTCACTGGCCGTCAGCCTGGACAATGTGGCCATATCGGGCGTGTAACGGTTGTACTCTTCACTGAACCAGGCAAAGGGCTCCATATCAAATCCTTCCCGGCTGCACCAGCCGATGAGAATAGGAACACCCCGTTTCTCATCCACCGTCAGCAGGTTGAGCGATTGTGACAAGACCGGCATCCGGAATGAGAAGATGAACAGGCAAAAAAGAATATACTTTTTCATGCGTCATTTTTCTTGTGAAAGGTACGTAGAGATTTTCATTTCCTTCATTCAATCCCTCTCTTCTGCGGCATATTGCCATTTATTTTACGTCGGAGGAGAAACAATTCAGCGGTTCATTTGACTTTTCCCGGATAGCTTTTATCCCCGGGCACTATCCTGCAGGGACAATCCTGAGCTGCTGACCGGCACGAAAAGTAGTTTCATCCCGCATGCGTTTCCAGCAATATCTCCAGGATCTTTCTGGCCGTGGCCGATACGGATGTTCCCGGTCCGAAGACAGCCACGACGCCGGCCTTGTACAGGAACTCGTAGTCCTGTACCGGTATCACTCCTCCCGCGATCACCATGATGTCCTCGCGTCCCAGCTTTTTCAGTTCCCCGATGACCTGAGGCACGAGGGTTTTATGGCCGGCGGCCAGGGTGGATACCCCCAGTACATGCACGTCGTTCTCCACTGCCTGGCGGGCCGCTTCGGCAGGGGTCTGGAAGAGGGGACCTATGTCGACGTCGAACCCGATGTCGGCATAGCCTGTAGCCACTACCTTGGCGCCACGGTCATGGCCGTCCTGTCCCATTTTTGCTATCATGATTCTTGGCTGGCGGCCGTTGGCTCCGGCAAAACGGGCGGCCAGGCTCCGCGCAACGGCAAAGTGCTCATCCGTACCCGATTCCGAAGAATAAATCCCCGACACGATCCGTGTCACCGCCTTGTATCTGCCGAACACTTTCTCCATTGCATAGGAGATCTCTCCCAGGGTGGCCCGGTGCCGTGCCGCCACGACCGACAGCTCCAGCAGGTTAGCCCGGTCGTCTTCGCATCCTTTTGTCAGGGCATCGAGGCAACGCTGCACCTCGTCATTGTTCCTCTCCCTGCGCAGCTGCTGCAGCCGTCTGATCTGCGCTTCGCGCACCACCGTGTTGTCCACCTCAAGGATATCAATGGGTTCTTCCCTGTCGGGTTTGTACCTGTTCACCCCCACGATGATATCCTTGCCGGCATCGATACGAGCCTGTTTGCGTGCCGCCGCTTCCTCGATGCGCATCTTGGGCAGGCCTGTCTCAATAGCCCGTGCCATGCCTCCCATCTCTTCGATCTCCTGTATCAGTTTCCACGCTTTGTGGGCCAGCTCATGCGTGAGGTACTCCACATAATATGACCCGGCCCAGGGATCAACGGTGCGTGTGATCTGTGTCTCCTCCTGGAGGTAGAGCTGGGTGTTGCGCGCTATGCGGGCTGAGAAGTCGGTGGGGAGGGCGATGGCTTCATCCAGCGCGTTGGTGTGGAGGCTCTGTGTATGGCCCAGCGCGGCGGCCAGCGCTTCAATACATGTGCGTGTCACATTGTTAAAAGGATCCTGCTCGGTGAGGCTCCAGCCCGAGGTCTGGCAATGTGTACGCAAGGCCAGCGACCTGGGGTTCTTCGGGTGGAACTGTTTCACGATCCTGGCCCACAGCATCCTCGCGGCCCTCATCTTGGCGATCTCCATAAAATGGTTCATCCCTATGGCCCAGAAGAAAGAGATACGCGGGGCAAAGGTGTCTATATCGAGCCCCGCAGCGATGCCGGTACGCAGGTATTCAAGCCCGTCGGCAAGAGTATAAGCCAGCTCGAGATCGGCAGTAGCCCCGGCCTCATGCATATGGTAGCCTGACACGCTGATCGAGTTGAACCGCGGCATATGCCGGGAAGTGTAAGCCATTATGTCGGCGATGATGCGCATGGATGCCCGTGGAGGATAGATATACGTGTTGCGCACCATGAACTCCTTTAATATATCGTTCTGTATGGTGCCCGACAGCAGCGAGGGCTTCACTCCCTGCTCTTCGGCGGTGACGATATAGAATGCCATAACGGGAAGGACGGCACCGTTCATGGTCATGGATACCGACATCTGGTCAAGGGGTATCTGGTTAAAAAGGATCTTCATGTCGAGCACCGAGTCCACGGCCACACCGGCCTTACCCACATCGCCGATCACCCGTTCATGGTCGGAGTCATAACCCCGGTGGGTGGCAAGATCGAAGGCGATGGACAGGCCTTTCTGTCCGGCCGCCAGGTTGCGACGATAGAAAGCGTTCGACTCCTCCGCCGTGGAGAACCCGGCGTACTGACGGATGGTCCAGGGATGAAGGACATACATTGTGGCGTAAGGGCCGCGCAGGAAAGGCGGTAAGCCGGCAGCGTAGGACAGGTGCTCCATACCGTCAAGGTCGCCAGCCGTGAAAGCGGGCTTCACCGCTATCTGCTCCGCCGTCATCCACGTATCCCCGCCCGCCGTTTCTTCCCTGCTTACCTTGCCGGGTGAGGCGGAGGATATCAGGCTACGGTAATCCATCTTGCTGAAATCGGGTCGCATAGGGTGAAAGGTTTATCCGTTATGACAGGAGTATGTGTTAAAGGTTTCACAGTATTCCAAGTTCTTTCTGGATTGCTTCAAGGGTTTCAAGGATATTGGAGTGCAGGTAGATGAAATGTTTTATTCCGGCCTCCCTCATCCGGCCGGCCGTTTCCTGCGGATAACCGGCCAGCACAAGAACAGCGTTGTTTTTCAATGCTTCACAGATTGAGGGTACGATGGCCGGATACTCCTCGTCGGAGGAACAGATCACGACGATGTCCGGTTTCTGGTCGAGGCATGCCTTTACCCCTTCATCGACGGAGGTAAAACCGGGGTTATCGATGATGGTAAATCCTGCACAGGCCATGAACCCGGTGGCAAAGGAGGCTCTGGCTTTACGTATAGCAGGGTTCCCGTACGTGAAAAGGAACACCCGTGGAGGTGCAGGAGATTTTTGTTCGGTCCGCAGCCTCATCTCCTCGAAGGCTTGCGATGCCCTGCAGGGCCGGAGCACCCGTGACCCGGCCTTCTTGGTTGTCTCTCTTCCCTCAGAATGATCTTGTATTTCCGGCTCCATACGCTCATCGGGGTTGGGGTACCGGTTGATGCCAATGAGGATATCCCTGCCAGACAAGATATTCCTGGTGCGTTCATTGGCTGTTCTTTCCACGCTGTCCTGTATGAATCCTTTGTGCAGTGCTTCGACATACCCGCCTTCCTTTTCCGTCTCAACCAGCAGTTTCCATGCCTCATCGGCTATCGAAGAGGTCAGCGTCTCGACATAGTATGAACCTGCCGCAGGGTCGGCCACCCTGGCCAGGCCGGCCTCTTCTCTCAGGATGATCTGTGTGTTACGGGCATAGCGGATGGAGATATCAGAGGGGCTCCTGAAGTGGTCATCGAAGGGCCTTACTGTAAGCGATCCTGTGCCTCCCAGCACGGCCGACATGGCTTCGGTGGTCGTGCGCAGCATGTTCACATACGGATCATAGATGGTCTTGTTCCATGAGGAGGTAACCGTGTGAATGTTCATACGCGTGCTGCAGGGGCTGGCCGGCCGGTAGGCGTTCACCACGGCTGACCAGAGAAGGCGCGCCGCCCTCAGCCCGGCTATCTCCATGAAAAAGCCGGAGCCGGCGGCAAACTCAAACTGTATGGTACGGGCAATATCATCCACCTCATACCCTATTTCCGTGAAGAAGGACAGGTATTCAATGGCCGCAGCCAGGCTGAAAGCCAGTTGCTGGACAACAGAAGCCCCGCAGTTGTGAAACAGGCTGCCATGAATGGTCAGCACCCTGATCCCCGGCGTCCTGGCCACCACCTTGCTGAGAAGAAGGGTGAGCATATCCATCTCACGGCGATGCCGGGGCTCATCAATACTCTCTGTTGACAGGATTGAAAGCGGATCGGTATCGAGGGAAGCGGTGAGACGCTCCGCACCGATCTTCCTTCTCCTTGCCTCATCCTGCAATAGATCCAGGAGTATATTGCTGATATGCCCCGGGATACCGTTTTTATACCTGAAGTGGATACCGTGGGATTCAAGAGGGTAGACTTTCAGTATTTCATCGATCGCGGCATGTTTTCCTTTGTCCAGGTCGTGCATGCATGTTTCATCCGGGACGAGGCACAGGGAACCAGCGCCTTTTTCCAGCATCTCCAGTGCATGGGCGGCGTTGTCAGCCGACGGCACCACTTCCAGCTCCTGCCGTATTTCCCACTGGTTGCCAGCAGGACGGTTGCCCCGCAGGTAAGGGAAAACGCCGGGAACGGCGTCAGGGATTACGCACCGTTCAAGGTCCTCCGCCATGTAGAATGGACGGACATCGAAGCCTTCACAGGTTTTCCACACAAGCTTCTTTTCAAAATCCGCACCCTTCAGGTCTTCCCTGATCTTTTCCTCCCAATCGGCACGAGATACGGGCGCGAATTCGGTAAAAAGCTTCAAACGGCGGTTCTGTTCCATCACCGGTAGTTTAGAAAAACGTAAAATTAACGCTTTTTCCTAAACACCCATGTGGTGGGGAGGACAATATAAAAGCCTCATAGGGAGCAGGTTCTGTCACTGCTGATGATGTCGGGTTATTACCATCCGTAACAGGTGGGGTGAGCAGAGGATTATTTTCCCCTCTTGGTGGTGATGATGATCACTCCGTTGGCTCCCCTGGAGCCGTAGATAGCCGCGCTGCCGTCCTTGATCACGTCGATCGACTTGACATCGCGCGGGTTGATAAAGCTGACATCGCTGACAGGGATGCCGTCCACCAGGATCAGCGGTTCGGTACTGCCGTATATGCTGGTGGCATTTCTTATTCTGAAACTGACCGTGCTGCCGTTACGTAACACCTCCAGCCCTGCCACCTTTCCTGCCAGCGCATCCCACAGCATCACCGGATTCTCGTGTTCCCAGTCCTCCTCCTCCAGCCGGGTAACTGATGTTGTCAGGTCTTTCTTATCAACGGTTCCGTAGCCAACGTTAACCTCGTCCCTCACCTCGGGATCGATCTGCTGGTCATATGTGAAGTCGATGAATGCACGTCCCTGGATAGGGATCTCCTGGAGCCCGAACCGGAGATGGAAGAATCCTATGTTGCTGGCGCCGGGAACAACCTTTACCCTGTAAGCCCCGTTGACGGCTGTCTTACGCGCAGTATTCTTGCCGTCAATAAAGATCATGACCCCTTCCACCGGTGACCCGTCCTTGTCCCTGACAGTACCTTTGATCAGCGTTTTCTGTGCATGCATTAATCCGCATGAGAAGAGAAGAAATACTGTCAGCAGGATTATTCGTCCTGTCAATGCAAAAACCCTCTTATTCATGATATTTCTGATTGAACGTATTCTGTAAAGGTACGAAATTTTCCTGTCACGATCAAAAGTATCTAACAGGGGAGGGGCATTCCGTTTTGACCGTCAGGTGAAGTGCCTGGCAGGCAGCCGTTTCGTTATTCAGGGGATCGTCAGTTTTTGCCAAACTCCATGAGGTAGGCTTTGATGAAGTCGTTCAGGTCGCCGTCGAGAACCCCGAACACGTCTGATGTTTCATGGGATGTGCGGAGGTCCTTGGCCAGCTTGTACGGATGGAGCACATAATTTCGAATCTGCGATCCCCATTCGATCTTTTTCTTTTCTCCCTCGAGTTTTGCCTGCTCTTCTTTTTTCTTTCTTAGCTCAAGCTCATAGAGCTGTGATTTAAGGATACGCATAGCGTTTTCTTTGTTCTTCAGCTGTGAGCGTGTCTCCTGGTTCTCAATGACGATACCTGTGGGTTGGTGGCGCAGGCGTACGGCTGTTTCCACCTTGTTCACGTTCTGTCCGCCGGCACCGCTCGAACGGTATGTTTCCCACGTGATATCGGCCGGGTTGATTTCAATCTTGATGTTTTCATCCACCACGGGTGAAACAAAGACGGAAGCGAAGGTGGTTTGACGTTTGCCCTGGGCATTGAAGGGTGAGATGCGCACCAGCCGGTGCACGCCGCTCTCTCCTTTCAGGTACCCATAGGCATAGTCGCCGGTGAATTCCAGTGTTACCGACTTGACGCCGGCCTCCTCCCCGGGAAGGATATCCACCTGTCTGACCTTGAAATCGTTACGTTCTCCCCAGCGGATATACATGCGCATTAGCATGCCGGCCCAGTCTAAGCTTTCGGTACCTCCCGCACCTGAATTGATCTTCAGCAGTGCGCCCAGCACATCTTCTTCCTTGCCCAGCATGTTCCTGAATTCCAGGTCGTCGATGAGGCGGAGGGCAATGGCATGATGCTTATCCACCTCGTCCTCGTCGGCTTCTCCTGCCTGAGCAAACTCAAGGATCACTTGTAGATCGCTCAGGGCCGACGACACCCTGGCATAGGCATCTGTCCACGAACGAAGCATGGCGATATGCTTCACTTTCTCCTCGGCGCGCCGGGGATCGTTCCAGAAGCCGGGCAGCCGGGTGACCTCTTCTTCGGTCTTTATCTGTTCCAGCTTGTTGTCAATGTCAAAGATGCCTCCTCAACGCTTCCTGGCGCTTCAGAAGGTCTTTCATCTGCTCGTTCGTGACCATGCGGTTTTTGTTGGGTGAAAAATACCCGGCAAAAATACGAATTTTTTGCCGGACGATGATGGGTTACCTTTTATTGACGAACAGGGGTCCTCCGCAGATGTCCGGTTAAGATTATAGGAATGGCTATCGGCCGGTAAGCAGTTCATCAATAATGCTGTACACCAGCGAAGGTTCATATCCCTTACCGGCAGCGTACCTGAACAGTTTTGCCTTGAGCTCAATACGATTACGTGCCCTGATGGCCGGGAGCTTTTTCTCGAGGGCCTGTCTTACCTGCACGGCATAATCATCACCGGGCAGTGCTGCCAGCGCCTGGTCGATCAGGGAGGAAGGTATCTTTTTCGCCTTCAATGCCTGCCGTATCTTCAACCTGCCCCACCGGTTCAGCCGGTGCTTGTCCAGCGCAAATGCAGCGGCATAACGGCCATCATCGATGAATCCTTCCTTCTCCAGCTGTGCCAGCGCCTGAAGGGTTTTCTCCCCGTCGAGCCCCCACCCGAGCAGCTTTTTCTGCATATCCGACCGGCACTTTTCCCGCCTGCCACACAAAGCGCGGGCTTTCTCAAGGGTCTGCCTGTAAATGTCGGGTTGCTTATTCTCTTTCATGTTTCCCGTGTTTTTGACCACGCATCATCCGGTATTTACCGTTTATATCCTTTCTCAGCTCCACATTAACGTACCCCTCTGACAGGAGGATTGAATGCACCTGTTCATGGTAGTTTTCATGGATCTCGAAGTATATCCGTCCTTGCTGTGCCAGGTGCCGTTTGCACAGGTCAATGATATGTTTGTAAAAGAGGAGGGGTTGATTGTCGGGCACAAAGATGGCATCCGGTGGTTCATAATCCGTGATATGAGAGGCCATGGCGGCCTTTTCTGACAGTGGCACGTATGGAGGATTGCTGACCACCAGTTCGAAAACCCCGAGGGTGTCTTGCCCTGCCCAGTCTGTCAGATCGGCTTTTATCCATTGGACTGGGGTGTCGAGTATCGTTCCGTTCTTCTCTGCCATAGCCAGGGCTGAGGTGCTGTTATCCAGGCCGGTAACACGGCTGCCTGGCAGGTGGACGGCCAGGGCAAGGGCTATACAGCCGCTTCCCGTTCCCGCATCAAGGATGGCCGGTGTCTGGCCGGGATGCTCACGGATGATCCAGTCCACCAGCTCCTCGGTCTCGGGCCTGGGTATGAACACCCCCGGTCCAACCATGATCCTCAGGTCATAAAACAGGGTATGACCAAGGACATACTGAACAGGCTTACGCGCTTTCAGCTCGCCAATGTAATGGAGGAGAGCCTTCAACTGATCTTTGCCGAGTATCTCATCCCTGCGAAGATAGATATCGCTTTTTTTGTAATTTAGGTGCTCCATCACCATAAGTGATATGCTTTTTGCTTCCCTGACAGGATAGAGGGATTCAAGGGAGCTTTCAACAAGCATGAGCGCTTGACGTACACTTGGATGCTGGTGTCTCATAATGCAAAAGTATGAATTACTCCATTGCCCGGGATGAACAGTGATGAAAAATACATGCTTCGTTGTCTGGAACTTGCGACGCTGGGTGCAGGGCATACGGCCCCCAATCCCATGGTGGGAGCGGTGCTGGTATACAACGACAGCATCATCGGGGAGGGATTTCATCATGCCCCGGGGAAGGCCCATGCAGAAGTGATAGCCATACAATCGTGTGGCGATGCGGGGAAGCTCAGCCGGTCAACCCTGTATGTGAATCTTGAACCCTGTTCTCATCACGGGAGAACACCGCCCTGCTGCTTGCTGATCGCCGACAGGAAGATCCCCGGGGTAGTGATTGGCACGCCGGACACGAATCCCCTGGTGAATGGCAACGGAATACAGTACCTCCGGGAACGGGGGTGCAAAGTGACGGTTGGCATTCTTGAAGACGAATGTCGTAAGCTGAACCGGAGGTTCTTTACCTGGCATGAAAAAAAACGCCCATATGTTATCCTGAAATGGGCACAGTCGGAGGACGGATTCATCGATCTCATCAGGAAAAGAGGTGAAAATGCTCCCTGGATCACTGGTGATTTCGAACGCAGGCTGGTACATAAATGGAGGGCCGAAGAACAGGCGATCATGGTGGGCACCAATACCGCCCTGAAGGATGACCCGCGACTTAATGTAAGGGAATGGACGGGAAGGAATCCCCTGCGGATTGTGATCGACAGAAACCTGCGCCTGGACACCAACCTGCACCTTTTCGACCATTCCATACCAACACTGATATATACTGAACAGACACGGGCAAAGGAACGGCACCTGGAATATCACACTGTGGCATTTGATGAACACCTGTTGCAGCACATACTTAGTGATCTGTATACCAGGGAGATACAATCGATTATGGTGGAGGGCGGGGAGCGGCTGCTCACCGGTTTTATCCGCGCAGGCTTGTGGGATGAAGCCAGGGTGTTTACCGGCCGGCCGCATTTTCATGCCGGTGTACGATCACCGTCCATGGACAAAGAGCCTGCGGAAAGAATAGACCTGCCCGACAGTGTTCTCGATATTTTTTTCAATCCGCAGGCCTCCGATCAGTGAAGCCTATCGAATCGGTAACTATTCTCTTTAAAATTGCGTATAATATTAGTCAGACTTCTGTTGGAAAAATGTGATATTTCCTATATTTGATGACACATTGATATCATTCAATTATTAATATCTTATTGTGTTAATTGAAAAGAAATGAAAAAAATCTGTATTCTTCTGTTACTTTCCTCCACGGCATTTATATTTACGGTTGCTGCGCAGAGCGCAAAGAAATACTTCAAAACCGGGAACCAGTTTGTTCAGAATGGCAAATTTGAGGATGCCATCGACCAGTATTCAAGGGCTATTGAGAAAGATCCGAAGAACACCGCGTTTTATCTTGCCAGGGCAAAGTCATACCTGCAGGTGAACCGGCTGGAAGAAGCGCTGGACGATTGCAACAGGGCAAAGGTGTTTACTTCGAAGAATGCGGAGATCTACAGTCTGGCAGGGAAGGTCAATTACGAGCTGGGCAACTACGAAGCATCACTGACCTGTCTCAACAGGGCTACTGCCCTGAACAAGCGGGCCCATGATCCCTACCAGCTGAAGGTCAAAACACTGATTGCCATGGAGCGTTACGAGCCTGCCATGAATGCCGTTGATACAGCCCTTCTTATCGATAAGAACAACAGGATGGACAACTACCTGAAAGGGGTGATCAATGAAAAGCTGAGGATCTTACCTGAAGCCGAAAGATGTTACCGTAAAGCCTTCGGCGATGCATCCTTTGTGCAGCCTTATATTGCCCTGGCACAGCTGAAGGTGAAGCAGGAGCAGCTCAGCGAAGCCTTCGGTCTTCTCGAGAGCACACTGAAGCTGGATACAAAAAATACAGAGGCTTTTTATATCCGTAGCCAGATCTACACCAAACAGCTCGATTTTCCTAATGCCATCAACGATATTTCGAAGAACATCATCCTTGAACCTGGTAATCCGCAGTGGTACATCGTGAGAGGACAGTACTACCAGCAGTTTAACCAGCACCAGTATGCCATCAATGATTTCAACAAGCTGATCTCCCTCATGCCCGACAATCCTGATGCCTACTTCATGAGGGCCCGGTCATTCGAGGAAATACTCGATTACCCTTCGGCTATTAAGGATTACCAGAAAATCACCAGCCTGTCGGAGTTTGACCAGCAGGCGAGAAAATTGTTGAAGGATGCGCAGACCCGGCTGTTTGAACTGAACAGGGAAGAGGTGAATCCGGAGATCAGTATCCTGGAACCGTTGCCCGATAACCGGATGAATATTCTGGTGCCCGGTAACAAGGAGGAGATTGTCGTTAAGGGATTCATTAAGGAAACCAGCGGCTTGGCCTTCTTTAAAATCAACGGGAATGATGTACATGTTGAGAAAGATAAAAACGGGTATGCTTTCCTTGCCAACGTAAATGTCACCGGCTCCAATGCCATCTCCTTCGAGGTGTCGGATGTGTATGACAACGCGCAGCAGCTGGCCGTGTCGGTGATCAAAACAGAGGTTGATCCGCCGGTGGTACGGCTTATCGCTCCCTATGCGTCTGACAACGGTGAGGTATACCTGGGCAGCACCGAACCGAGGATCTATGTTGAAGGTAAGATAGAAGATCAAAGCCTTATCCGGTCGATCACCGTGGAAGGGCTCAATGCCAGCTACAAGGCCGATGAGTCAAACCCGATATTTTCCGCCACCATCGATATTTCCAACAAGGCCAAATTTACCGTCACAGCCGAGGATCTCTACGGGAATAAGGTGGTGAAGGAATATCCGCTGAACCGGGAAGGAGCCATCATCGCACAGAATAACCCCATGGGGAAAACATGGGTTATATTCATCGAAAACTCTAAATATGAGTCGTTTGCCTCCCTTGACGGACCCACAAAGGATGTCAGCATGATGAAGATGGCACTTGCCAAGTACGATGTGCATAACATTATCCATAAGACAGATATGACCAAGGCTGACATGGAAAAGTTCTTCACCATCGATCTTCGCGACCTGGTGCGCAGCAACCAGGTGAGCTCACTCCTCATCTGGTATGCAGGGCACGGAAAATTCATCAACGATGTAGGATACTGGGTACCTGTAGATGCCCAGCGCGACGATGAGTTTACCTATTTTAATATCAACTCTCTGAAGGCTGCCATGCAGGCCTATTCACAATACATCACTCACCTGCTGGTGGTGACCGATGCCTGTGAGTCGGGCCCCACCTTTTACCAGGCGATGAGGGCTACCCCCAGGGACAGACGTTGTGACGACTGGACCTCCTCCCGGTTCAAATCATCCCAGGTCTTCTCCTCAGCGGGGTATGAACTGGCGGTTGATAATTCCCAGTTTACCCGTACCTTTGCCAACACCCTGGCGAATAACCCTAACGCTTGTCTCCCGATAGAAAACGTTGTGTCGCAGGTTACCGTTGCCGTGACACAGAACAACCAGCAGAGACCCAAGTTCGGAAAGATCGCCGGGCTCGAGGATGAAGACGGAACCTTCTTCTTCATCCTGAAGGAACAATAAAACATGCTTGTTTATGTCTCTTTTTCCCATTCCTTTCGTTAACAAGAGTATTCGCCACTTGTGGCGAATATTTTTTTTGTGGCTGTGGCTGTTCCCGTGTGGCAGGCTGCCCGGACAGACTTACTATTTTGACCGGTATGGTGTGGAACAGGGGTTAAGTTCCTCGAAGGTTTACTGCATCATGCAGGACAGGAATGATTATATCTGGCTGGGAACCGAGGCGGGAGTTTCAAAATTTGACGGGGTCACCTTCACCAACCTCAGTTCTGAGAATGGTCTGGCCGAGGGAGGCGTATTCACCCTGTTCGAGGATTCGGCAGGCATCCTCTGGTTCGGTCACCTGGATGGCGGGATCACCCGTATGGTGAATGACCGGTACGAGATCATTACCCTCAGCGGGGCAGAAATGAAAGGAGACATCACAGGGTTTATGCAGGATCATATGGGGCGACTGTGGATATCCACCTCCAACTCCGGCGTGTTCCGTATTGATAACCCGTCTGCCCAATCCGGAGCGCTCGGCTATCTGCAGTTCCGGGGAAGGCAGGGACTCAGCGACCAGGTGTTCCACATGACACGTACCCGTGACAATAAACTCTATTTCCTGACGGATGTTGGCATACGTGTAGTCGAACCTGCAGACTCCGCTTTTCGTAACCTCGACCTGGACAAACTGACGCACTACTGGATGAAGATAACCATGTTCGAAGACAGCCGCGGCGATCTGTGGTTCGGTACATACAACGGCGGCCTTTACCGCTGGATACCATCCAAAGGGGAGATGAAGATCTATGACAAAAGGGACGGCCTGGCGAAAAACTGGATCAGCTGTATTACCGAAAACCGGCAGGGTCAGGTATGGGTCGGTACATGGGGGGGAGGAATCACCGTGTTCGACGGCGATCGGATGAAAACCTATGATATGACCAACGGTCTGCACGACAACCTGATCAAATGCATCAGGGAAGACAGGGAAGGGAATATGCTTATCGCCACCTATGACCACGGCCTTGATATCTTCAAAGGTGAACAGTTTGTAACCATCGACGCTGACCACGGGTTGAGAAATCCCATCGTGTGGGCTATACACCAGGATAAAACAGGAAAATACTGGTTCGGGACCAACGGCGGTATTACTGTCTACAACCCCCTGCAGCCCGCCGATAAACGGTTTGTCTATTACCACCAGGAAAACAGGTATATCGAAAACAAGATCCGGTTCATCCGGGAAGATCAAACAGGTGACATGTGGATTGGCACACAGGGCGGAGGACTGATTCAGTACGATTCGCACACGGGACGGTTCATAAATGATAATTATATCAATGACCGGCTCTATGCCGACAGAATCATTACAGCCCTCGAGATCGACGAACGGAATAACCTGTGGATCGGTACAAATGAAGGGCTGGGGTACTATGAGATCAGTACCCGGTATATAGAACGCCTGGTACAGAAGGACGGGCTTGCAGGTAATGTCATCTCTGCCCTCTACTACGATGGCGCAGGGGTTCTCTGGATAGGATCACAAGTGAAAGGACTTACCCGTTGTGTCAGAAAGGATGACCGGTATGAGTTTACCATATTCCCCGTAGAGAAGAATTTTACGCCCAATGCTATCACGGGCGATCACAAAGGGAACCTGTGGATAGGAACGCCCCGGGGAGTATATCTGTTCAACGGTGATTCGGTGGTCATGCGCCTGACAGAAAAAGACGGACTCCTGGCAAACACCGTAAACCTTATCAGCAGCGACCGTTCAGGGAATATCTATATTGGTACTAATAAGGGACTCAATAAATATGTGCCGGCCGAGCATAAACTCTATACCTATACCAGCAAGAACGGATTTGTAGGTACTGAAACAAAATCGAATGCCGCACTGCTGGACAGGGACGGGAATATGTGGTTCGGAACGGTGCTGGGTGTGACCAGGTATAATCCGGACCTGATCAGGGAAGATGTTCCCGAGCCACTCACCCACATACGCGGTATGATGGTCAACTATCAGCCTTTTGAGATGAAACCCGACGTGAAGCTGGGATTCAGGCAGCGCAACATCGTGTTCGACTATAACAGCATCTGTCTTACCAATCCCGATGCTGTGATCTATCAGGTGATGCTGGAAGGGGCGGATGAAGAATGGAGACCTCCCACCACCCAGACAAGGGCTATTTATCCGGCTCTGTCCCCAGGTAAATATTCTTTCAGGGTGAAAGCCCGCAACAGCATGGGAAATTGGAATACCCTGCCGGTGAGCTACGGTTTCACCATACGTCCGCCTTTCTATAAAGCATGGTGGTTCATCCTGGCTTGTATCGTGGCAGGTTTCTCAATGGTGATCATGTATATCAAGGTGCGTGAGGCAAACCTCGTGAGGGAAAAACGCATCCTTGAGGAGAAGGTAGCAGAAAGAACGGCGGAGGTGGTGCAAAAAAGCAGGGAGCTGGAACAGAAAAACAAGGATATTACCGACAGCATACGGTATGCCAAGCGTATACAGAATGCTATCCTGCCGCCCGTCAACGCGTTCGCCGACACTTTTGTCATGTTCAAGCCGAAGGATATTGTCAGCGGCGATTTCTACTGGTTCGGAAGGACTGAGAACAAGCAGTTACTGGCTGTCATCGATTGTACCGGTCATGGAGTACCCGGGGCTTTTATGTCGATCATCGGCTATAACTCACTGAACAAGATCGTGAAGGAATACAATATCACTGAGCCGGGGTCCATCCTCGATCAGCTCAACATGGAGATCACACAAACCCTGAGCCAGCAGGCGGAGGACGGCGAGGTGAAAGACGGGATGGACATGTCTCTCGTAACCATCCACCAGGAAACGGGTGAGGTGGAATATGCCGGAGCCTATAATCCCCTGTATATTGTCAGTGGGGGAAAACTTACGGAGATCAAAGCCGACCGTTTTCCCATCGGACGTTCGGCCACTGTCAGTGACAGAAAGTTTACCAATCACAGGATCAGTGTGAAACCGGGAGATATGGTATACCTCTTCTCCGACGGCTATGCCGATCAATTTGGAGGGGCCGACGGAAGTAAGTTCAAGTATAAACCGATGAAAGAACTTCTGACAACCATCGCTCACCTTTCGCTTGAACGTCAGAAAGAAGAGCTGGACAGAACCATTGAAGAATGGCGCGGCCCCCATGAACAGGTGGATGATATACTGGTGATGGGCGCCAGGATTACGAAGTAATGATCATACGGAGGCGAAATTGCGTGCCGAGCTGTCCCATGGATGGGCATTATCAAGTGCATCCATGAGCAAACCGGGATGAGTGATGATATTCCACATCATCCTGTGCTCGGGACGCATGAACCGCTCCCTGATCATTCGTTCGAGCTGGTCGATCAGCGGATCGAAAAATCCCATGGTATTGATGATCACGATGGGTCTGGTAAATAATCCCAGCCTTTTGAATGTGATTGTTTCCATCAGTTCTTCCATGGTGCCGCATCCTCCGGGAAGAGCGATCACGGCGTCGGTATCCCTGAGGAACAGTTCCTTGCGCTGGTGCATCGATTCCACCTCGATACGCTGTGTCAGGTGAGGATGGCCCCACTCCACCTCGACCATGAAACGCGGGATGATGCCTATCACCTTGCCGCCCTCACGGAGCATGGTGTCGGCCAGGGCGCCCATCAGTCCGACAGCCCCGCCACCGTATACAAGCGTTATGCCCCGGGCCGCCAGAAGCTTGCCCAGGGAACATGCGGCTTCAAAGTACACATCGGCCACCTTGGCACTCGATGCACAAAAAACGGTTGCCTGACGGATCGACATAAAAAAGAAAAGGCATAAGGTGTTCTTATGCCTCAGTTATGTTATATGGTTCAACTATAGTAAGGCTTCCAGCTTGGTGATGAGGTTGGCCTTGGGAACGGCTCCCACCTGCTTGTCAGCTATCTGTCCGTTTTTGAAAAACAGAAGGGTGGGTATGTTTCGTATCCCGAACTTCATGGCGATGCCGGGATTGCTGTCCACATCCACTTTACCGACAACGGTGCGTTCGCCGTAATCGACACTGATCTCTTCCACCAGCGGGCCAACAAGCCTGCAGGGTCCGCACCACTCAGCCCAGAAATCTACCAGTACAGGCTTGTCTGACTTAAGGACGATCTCATCGAAATTCGCTTCGGTTAGTTCTATTACCATGGTGTATATTATTTCATTTAATAATTTTTTACCCGGGTGCGACAAAGATAATTATTTAGATAATTATTTCACCGTAAACTCAACTTCATGGTTTTTTTCCAGGAAACGGAGAAGCTCTGCCGTGATCTCCACTTTCCTTGAACGGGAAAACATTTCCACGCTGTGCTTCTCGGCGGGATCATAGATGGTGAAACCGATTTTTACATTTCCCCTGGCATCACCGATCGCCCTGTTCAGCTGGCTGATGAATTCATCATTGACCAGGTGGAGGGGGATGTGTAGGGTTATTGACTGAATCAGTTCATTCCTTGCGGTGGAGAGAAGGTTGATATTCTTCACCTTAAACTCAAGCTGACCGGGATCATTGAACCGTGATTGTACTTTTCCGGTAATCAACAGGAAGAACCCTTCCGTGAAGAATTTATTGAAGTTGACATAATCATTGGAGAAGAAGGTGAACCGGTAAGAATCGGTATAATCCTGCAGGGTGAGTGAACCATAGGGGTTGCCGTTCTTTGTGGTACCGTTCCGTACTTCGGTAACGATACCGGCCACCGTTATCTCCCTGTTCATCAGGTTACGAAGGTCCTGAAATTCCGACAGGTCGGTATTGCAAAAATGTTCTATTTCCAGGCGGTAATCATCGAGAGGATGAGCGGAGAGGTAGATACCCACCAGTTCCTTTTCCTTGTTTAGCCGCTCGAGATTGGACCAGTTGTCGGAGCGGGGTATTTCGGGACGGGCGATAGCAGGCGCGCCTTCTCCCCCGAAGAGGGAGGGTTGCGATGCATTCTCCTTGCTCTGGAAGATATTACCGTACCTCACCAGGTTCTCAATGAATGACACGCCTTTGGTGTCAGAGGCGAAGTACTGTCCGCGCGATATGTCGGGGTAGGTGTCGAAGGCGCCGGCGGCGGCCAGCGCTTCCAGGTTCTTCTTGTTCACCGTGGTGAGCTTTACCCGTTCAACAAAGTTGAATATACTGGTGAAAGGGCCGTTGAGCTCACGTTCTTCAATAATGGTATTGGCTGCCGATTCGCCTACCCCCTTGATAGCGCCCAGCCCGAAACGGATATGTCCTTCCCTGTTCACGGTAAACTTGATATGGCTCTCATTGATATCCGGCCCCAGCACCTGGATCCCCATCCTCCGCGTCTCATCCATCAGGGTGGTGATCTTCTTGATGTCACTGATATTACGGCTCAGCACTGCGGCCATGAACTCGGCCGGATAATGGGCTTTGAGGTAAGCGGTCTGGTAAGAGACTAGGGCGTAACAGGTGGAATGCGACTTATTGAAGGCATAGTGTGCAAAGGCCTCCCAGTCACGCCAAATCTTTTCACTGATTTCCCTGTTGTACCCGTTACCGGCGCAGCCCTCCAGGAACTTTTCCTTTAACCGGTCCATTACATCCTTCTTCTTTTTTCCCATAGCCTTGCGCAGAGAATCGGCCTCGCCGGCCGTGAAGCCTGCCATGGCCTGCGACAACTGCATCACTTGTTCCTGGTAGATGGTGATGCCATAGGTGTCTTTCAGGTACTTCTCCATCACGGGCAGCTCGAAATGCACTTTCTCAATCCCGTGCTTGCGGTTAATATAACTGGGGATATATTCCATGGGGCCCGGCCTGTACAACGCGTTCATCGCTATCAGGTCCTCAAAACGGTTGGGTTTGAGCTCCCTCAGGTGGCGTTTCATACCCACGCTCTCAAACTGGAACAGACCAGTGGTCTCACCCCGGCTGTACAGGTCATAGGTGGCCTGATCATCCAACGGCAGGCGGCTGACATCAATATCGATCCCCCTCGACTTCCGGATATTCGCCACCGTATCCTTGATGATCGAAAGGGTTTTGAGCCCGAGGAAATCCATTTTGAGCATGCCCACGCTTTCGATATGGTCTCCATCATACTGGGTAACCAGGTACGAGGTGTCTTTGGAAGTACAGACGGGTATATGGTCGATGAGGCTATCCCTTCCGATGATCACCCCGCAGGCATGGATACCGGTATGGCGCACCGATCCTTCCAGGATCTCAGCATACTTGAGGGTGGAGGCGATCAGGTCATTGGTCGATTCACGCGCCTGTTTCAGCTCGGGTATTTCATCATAGGTATGTCTGAGAGAGATGCCCGGGCGTTCAGGTACAAGCTTGGCAAGCCTGTCGGCTTCAGCCAGCGGCAGCTTCTGTACCCTGCCCACATCACGTATGGCCATTTTGGCGGCCATGGTGCCGAAGGTGATGATCTGGGCCACCTTGTCCTTACCGTATTTTTTAACCACCCACTCGAGCACCTGCTCACGCCCGTCCTCATCAAAATCGATATCAATATCGGGAAGGGAAGTCCTGTCGGGATTGAGGAATCGTTCAAACAGGAGGTCATATTTTAGCGGGTCGACATCGGTGATACGGGTACAGTAAGCCACCACTGAACCGGCGGCTGATCCCCGTCCGGGACCGACCGACACGCCCATCTCACGGGCTGCACGGAGAAAATCCTGCACGATAAGAAAATACCCCGGGTAGCCCATCTTCCGTATCACATCGAGCTCGAAATCGATGCGAGCCCTGATCTCGTCGCTGATCGTTCCGTATCTCAGGGCGGCTCCCTCATATGTCAGGTGCCTCAGGTATTCATCTTCATCCCCGAATCCTTCGGGCAGGGGGAAGACAGGCAGGATAGGATTCCTGTTCAGATTGTATACTTCCACCTTGTTCACGATCTCTTCTGTATTTTCCAAGGCTTCGGGGATATCACGGAACAGCTCGTACATCTCCGCGCGTGTTTTGAAATACTCCTGCTTGGTATAACGCATGCGGGTGGGATCGTCAAGCTCGGTCCCTGTGTTCAGGCAGATAAGACGGTCATGGGCCTCGGCATCGGGGGCATTGATGAAGTGTACATCATTGGTTGCTACCAGTTTTATTTTATGTTTCCTGGCCAGCCTTAACAGGGTGTTGTTCACGATCTCCTGGCGGGCAAAGGTATCATTGTCAACGTCGGGATCGCCGGTACGGTGGCGCTGCAATTCAAGATAGAAATCCTCGCCGAACAGCTCCCTGAACTGCAGCACCAGCTTCTCAGCTTTCTCCTCGCCCAGGTTCAGGATGGCCTGTGGCACCTCACCGCCCAGGCACCCGGTGGATACCATGATCCCTTCCCTGTACTGGGCCAGCAACTCCTTGTCGATCCGTGGTTTGTAGTAATGCCCTTCAATCCATGCCAGGGAGACAAGCTTTACCAGGTTATGGTACCCGGTCTTGTTTTTTGCCAGCAAGATGAGGTGATCACCGGCCCGGTCGTCCTTTTCCTTCTGGTTCTTCCTTCCGTTTTTGGCCACGTACACCTCGCATCCGATGACGGGTTTAATACCCTGCTTCAGGCAATGGTTATAGAATTCCTTTACTCCGAACATGTTTCCATGATCGGTGATGGCAACGGCCGTCATTCCGTCTTCCTTTGCCTTATTGACTATGCCGGGGATGGACGATGCCCCGTCGAGGATGGAATATTGCGTATGTACATGCAGATGCGTATAAGGACCCATTATAAAACACTTAAAATCAGGCGATTATCCTTTGCAGAGGCGTACACGACGCCGGTGTACAAAGGTACGTATAATGAACACGAAAAAGGATTTCATGTTGAAAACTCGTGAAAAAATGAATGGTAATTAAAAATGCAGTTCAATGTCAGGACATTGGGCAGATGCAGCTAAAAAAGATGAAAATACATACCGTAAGAAAAATAAATTGTATCTTTGCAGCCACTTAAAAAAAAGTAGGTTGTTTAAATAGATCATTATGCCCGCAAAAATCAGATTAACCCGTCACGGACGGAAAGGGAAATCGTATTACCACATTGTGGTTACGGATAGCAGGGCGCCACGGGATGGCAGATTCATTGAGACGATCGGGTTATACAATCCGGAAACCATTCCTGCCACCATTGAGCTGGACTTCGACAAAGCGATGGACTGGCTCAGGAAAGGCGCTCAACCTACCGAAACATGTAGAGCTATCTTGTCATACAAGGGTGTTCTTTACAAGAGTCATCTTCTGAAAGGGGTTGCCAAAGGTGCTTTTTCCGCGGAAGAAGCGGAAACACGGTTCAGGGCATGGCTGGAAGCCAAGCAATCAAAAATCGAGGCCAAACGGGAGAGCTTCATCAATTCAAGGGAGGAAGAAAGGAATAGGCGTCTGGAGGAAGAGCGCAAGGTGAAAGAAGCAAGAGCTGCAGAGCTGGCGAAGAAGTATGCGGCACAGGCTGCTAAAGCGGAAGAGACACAGGCTGCCGCCCAGCCCGAAGCCGGGACGACACCGGTAGAAGGAACAGCCGAGACGACAGCCACAGCCAACCAGGCCACGCCTAAAACAGACACCGCTTTACCACCTGACACACAAGACGAAAAAACAGCCGGGGAAGGAGCAGAGAAATCATAAAAACGCTCCGGACGGTTGCCATGGACAAAGCGTCGTTATCAAAGGCAGGAACCATTATCAAAACACATGGCATCCATGGTGAGCTGGTCATGAAAATGACGGCAAGCTATGGACTGACTATCAGGAAGGGGGACACTGTATTCATCCTGATCGATGGAGGGCTGGTACCCTTTTTTGTGCTGTCATTCGAAGAGTCAGGGAGCCGGAGCGCTCTCATACACCTTGAAAATGTGGAGACGGAAGAAAAGGCCGGGCGACTTAAAGGAGCCGATGTATACCTGGATCAGCCGTCCAAAGGCAGCGAACCGTCAAACAGTGAGCTCCCCCTGTCGGGACTGGAGGGATATGAACTGGTGGATGAGGTCTCCGGCAAGAGAGGGATGGTGGTGGATGTGATTGATGTGCCCGGTAATCCCCTCCTGCGTATACAGATGGGAGGAAAGGAACTATTGGTACCCCTGCACCGGGAGTTTATTAAGAAATGGAACCGTGAAGAAAAACAACTGGTGGTCAGAATCCCCGGTGACCTGGTCGAACTATACTAAGGATCAGATCTTTACATTCTCGTAATAGGCAACCCGCTTCTTCCAGGCTTCGGGGACAGGCACAGTGGTATGAGTCTCACGGTCATAGGCCACAAGCACCGAATGGCTGGTTGATTTTACCGAACCGCTAATGCTGTCAACGATCTGTTGCGACATCCCTATGCTTTTGTTCCCTATTCTGTGAACCCTGGAGTGAACCTCAATTTTGTCTTCCAGTGTGATAGGTTCAATGTAATCAATGGTGATGTTTGCCAAAACCACCACTTCCTTATTCCAGTCTACCGCCTTGCCAAAAACATGCTTGAAATATTGCAAGCGGGCTACATCAAAGTAGTACTGATGTACGGCATTGTTCACATGTCCCAGGATGTCGATGTCGTTGAAGCGGATCTGTACAGGGGTAATGTGATAAAACGTGTCGCTTTCTCCCATGCCAATTTTCCATGAATGAATCACAAAATTAGAATTTTTTTTATAGTTTCGACCCATGGCGGAGAATATTACATAAGATTCAATAATACAATGAGTTGCATTTCGAATTAATTTTTACCGGCAAAATAAGCAGCGGGCGATGGTTCACTTCGTCTTTTTAAAAACAAATGTGCCTTATGAAAACACGAAATCTGATAATCGCGGTTCTCGTTGTGGTGTGTTTCACACCCCTCCTGTTGTCCATGATACCCGGCAGTTCTTCTTTCCAACAGGAAAAGGAGACAAGGAATGTGGGGAATTTCAGTTCTGTAGGATTGGCTATTGACGCGGATCTTATACTGAAGCAAGACCGGGAATGTTCTGTCACAGTAGAAGCCGAGCGCCATATGCTTGACCTGATTGTTACTGAAGTGAAGGACGGAAAGCTGAGGATAAAGTATAATAAGTGGTCAGTTCCCAGGCACGAAAGGATTACGGTATATGTCAGCATGATAACGGTGGATGACCTTGCTCTTTCGGGTTCGGGGAGTATTGTTGCCGACGGGCCGATAAAAACCAGTGAGCTTGACCTTGCCATCAGCGGGAGCGGAAACATACGGATTGACCAGCTTACCGCCACGGAAGTGGAGGCATCCATTTCAGGCTCAGGAGATATTTCTGTTGCCGGTCCTGCAACAGTGAACGAAATGGAGATCGGTATCAGCGGATCGGGAGATGTGGATGCGGAACAACTGGAAGTGAACAACATGGAAGTGGCGATCAGCGGTAGCGGCGACTGCAAGGTGCGTGTCACCGGTTTTCTGAAAGCAGCCGTGTCGGGCAGCGGTAATATCTATTGCACCGGCAATCCGCAGGTCGATGCCCGTGTTTCAGGATCAGGAAAAGTAATTACACAATAGGGTATTGCCGGAACGGATACGGGCAAAATTACGTAATTAATACCGGAATTAATTCGGGTATTAATTACGTAATTTATAAGGGATGGTGCGAATTCCTGATGATTTCCACCTCCCCGTTCAGCCCGACACGTATGACCAGTGAGGGACCCGGCTGTTTCGTTTCCTCCCTGCGCCAGTCGACGATAAAATCAACACTGTTTTTAACCACGGCACTGATCTCCGAAAAGTTACGCGGGCTCGGTTCGCCACTGACATTGGCCGAAGTGGAAACAACGGGTTTCCCCAGTGTACGGATAAGATGACAGCAGAATAGGTCCGTAGTGACACGAATGCCGATGCTGCCGTCGTCGGCCAGCAGGTTCGGGGCAAGGTTCCTGCCCTTCGGGTAGATGATGGTGACGGGGCTGACGGCATCCCTCATAATGCGGAGTGCCGTTTCGGGAACTTCCTCAATATAAAGGTACAGACGGTCAATGCTGTCGGTAAGCACGAGCATGCTCTTTGATTCATCCCTTCGTTTGATCCGGTAGATAGCTGAAACGGCATCGATGAGGGTGGCATCGCACCCGATACCCCAGATTGTGTCGGTGGGATAAAGAATAATGCCTCCTTTCTTCAGCACCTCAACCGCTTGCCTTATCTGTTCTTCCATCACATAAGGTAGTTATATACGGCTGCCATGTTCGCCGCTATGGATTCATCGCTAAACAGCTGCGCATGTTTCTTTCCCTCCCTGATCATTCGTTTTCTTTCCTCCTCGTTTTCAAGCAGCCTTATGATAGCATCTCCCAGCTCCAGGGGATCGGAAGGATCGATATAGCACGAATGGGTTCCGCCCGCCTCCCTGAAACAACCTGTTCGGTTGGTAATGACCGGTACGCCCGATACGAGGGCTTCGAGGATTGGGATTCCGAATCCTTCATATACCGAAGGATAGATGAAGATGTCGGCCATCTGGTAGAGGGCAGGAAGATCGCCGAAGGGAATATTCTCAAGGAAAAATACCCGGTTAATGCCCTGCCGGGCGATATACTCCTTCACCCGCCCGGCGTAGGATGTAGGCCTGCCGACCACTACCAGAGGGTATTCAATTTTTCGCATATGGATGGCCCTGACCAGGGCCAGCAGGTTTTTTCTTTCTTCCACGGTGCCCACTGTCAGCAGGAAATGAAGAGGCAGACCGTATTTTTCTGCCACGGCACGTTTTTCTTCATCGTTGCAGCCGCTGTAAAAGCGGGTATTGCATCCCTGGTATACAACCCTGATCTTGTCGTTGCTAATGTTCAGGTATTCCATCAGGTCGAGACGGGTTTGATGGCTGATTGCCACAATGATATCGGCCTGTTCGGTGCTTCTCCTGAACTTCGACAGGTAAATATTCCTGTCAATGACATTGTAGTAGCCGGGATACCTGAGGAAGATAAGATCATGGATGGTTACCACCGTTCTGGCCCTGGCATTTTTGATATCGGCCGGCAGCTCATTGCTTAATCCATGGTAGATATCGATCCTGTGGCGGTTGATGGACGAAGAGAGGCTTATGCTGCGCCAGTAGGAAGGGATAAGCCGCTGAACGATTGTACCGGGAGTAACCACGGTGATGTTTTTCGCGGGGGACAGCCGGAAAAGATCGTTGTTTTCCCTGGGGGTGAAAAGGAAGTAGTTATTCCCCGGTTGATACGTCGTCAGAACACGGATGGTGTCGCGGCTGTAATGGCCCAGCCCGCTGCGGTTCAGGAATGCTCTCTTGGCATCAAAACCAATATTCATGGGCAGGCTCTTTATACGGGAACATGGTAATCCCTAAGGGCATCGTTTAATGAGGTCTTCCTGTCGGTGGATTCCTTTCGCTGGCCGATGATGAGTGCGCAGTTTACGGAAAATTCCCCGGCCGGGAATGATTTTCTATACGCCCCCGGTATGACCACCGAGCGGGCGGGTACGACACCGCGGTATTCCCTGGGTTTGTCACCGGTAACATCAATGATCTTGGTTGACATGGTGAGCACCACGCTGGCTCCCAGCACGGCCTCACGTTCAACCCTTACCCCTTCCACCACGATGCAGCGTGAACCGATGAAACAATCATCTTCGATGATGACCGGCGCTGCCTGCACAGGTTCGAGCACACCGCCGATACCTACTCCCCCGCTGAGGTGAACCCTTTTGCCGACCTGTGCACACGAGCCTACCGTAGCCCAGGTGTCGACCATCGTTCCTTCATCAACATACGCGCCTATATTAATATAGGAAGGCATGAGTACAACATTCCTGGCCAGGTATGCACCGTACCGGGCTACGGCATGAGGCACCACCCTTACCTCCAGCTTGTCATATCCCTTTTTCAGCGGTACCTTGTCATGGAACTCCAGGGGGCCTAACTCGGTGATCTCTGCTTTCCGCGAAGGGAAATAAAGAATCACGGCTTTCTTGACCCACTGGTTCAACTTCCATCCTTCTTCCGTGCGTTCAGCAACCCTCAGCCTGCCTTTGTCAAGAAGATCAATTACCTCATTAATAACATCTTTATAAAGGGGATCATCGAGTAAACGGCGATCGTCCCATATATTTTCAATAATGCGCTGGTATTCGGTAAACATATCCTAGTATTATGACACAAAGATGATATTTTACATCATATTTTGAAAGATGAAAGGTCATAAAAGCTAATTTTAACCTGCCGAATCGTATACAATTAAATCATCATTAATCATGAATCGAATCCATTTCTTTTTGCATATTCTTGTTATTCTATCGAGCTGTGGGAATATGCTGGCACAGGGTGATCTGCCATATCAGCTTCCTCCCGGGCCTTTGCAGGATATTGTTGATGCGCCGGTCTTCCCCGACGTATTGATCGATCAGACGAACCGTTTCATCCTGTTCCTGGAGAGACAGAGTTTTCCGTCCATTGCTGATCTTGCCGGGGAGGAGCTGAGGCTGGGCGGGTTACGGATCGATCCTGCCACCAATGGTCCCAGCCGCGGCACCTTCTACACCTCATTGTATGTTACAGACATTAATGGGAACGACAAGAAGGAGGCGGCGGGACTGCCGGAACATCCGAAGATCACCAATGTATCGTGGTCGCATGACGGCAGCCATGTGGCTTTCACCATTGCGGCTGAAAGGGGTATATCATTGTGGATGATGGAGATACCGGATATGGTAGCCAGGAAGCTGACGGAGGATGTGGTGAACAATGCATTCCCGGGCAGGCCTTATGTATGGATGCCCGATAACATGTCGGTTTTGGTTCGTGAGATCCTCCCCGGAAGGGGCGAATGTCCACGGAAACCGGCAGTACCTGACGGTCCTGTGATACAGGAAACCGGGGGACGAGCGGCGGCGGTCAGGACCTACCAGGATTTGCTGGCCGACAGGTACGACGAGGTGATGTTTGAATATTGCACCACCTCACAACTGGTGAGGATTGATAAAGCTGGGAACAGGCAGGAGACAGGCATGGAAGGTATTATCATGGATTTTGATCCCTCCCCCGATGGCAGCTACTTGCTGGTTGAGCGCCTCGAGAAGCCTTTTTCTTACCAGGTGCCATACTATTTATTTCCACAGTCGTCTGAAATATGGAACATGCAGGGTACGTTGATCCGCAGACTGGTTTCACTTCCTCTGGGTGACGACATACCCAGGGGATTTGATGCGGTGCGCAGGGGGCCGCGTAACTTTCAGTGGAGGGCTGATGTTGGGGCAACGATCTGCTGGCTGGAGGCCCTCGATCAGGGCGATCCTTCCCTGCCGGCTGACGAGAGGGACCAGCTGTGGTACCTGCCGGCTCCGTTCACCGCTGATCCTGTTAAAGGGATCACATTTCAACTGCGTGCCGGTAGAATCACTTGGGGAAACGGCCAGCTGGCGGTCGCCACGGAACGATGGGAGAAAACACGGAAGGAGAGAGTCTGGTTCTTTGTACCTGACGGTGATAACAGTCGGAAGAAACTTGTGTTCGACCTTTCATCGGAAGACAGGTATGCCGACCCGGGAGATTTTATCACGAGATACACCGCCGGGGGACAACAGGTACTGCTCACCGGCAATAAGGGGAAGGAGGTCTACCTCAGCGGTATGGGCGCCTCTCCCGAAGGGAACCGTCCTTTCATTGACCGTTATGAGATACCGACAGGAAAGATCAGCCGGCTCTGGCGTTCGGAAGCGCCCTGGTATGAAACCCTTGTTGCTGTGGTTGATATTTCCCGGGGTGCGGTGATCACCAGCCGTCAGTCAGCCCAGGTGCCGCCCAACTACTTCATGCGGAACCTAAAGAACGGCAGGATAACTGCCATCACGCATTTTGAACATCCCTATCCCCGGTTCAGGGATATAAAGAAAGAGTTGGTGACCTATGAGAGGGAGGATGGTGTCGGGCTGAGCTTCGAACTTTACCTTCCTCCCGGTTATACAAAAGAAGACGGTCCGTTACCCACCCTGCTGTGGGCTTATCCGCGGGAATACAAGAGTGCCGGTGCCGCGGGGCAGGTGCAGACCTCGCCATATACCTTTACCAGGATCAGTCCGTCATCGGCTGTCATCTTCGCCCTGATGGGGTATGCCGTGCTCGATAATACGGCCTTTCCTGTTGTCGGGGAGGGAGATAATGAACCCAATGACACCTATATTGAGCAACTGGTAGCAAATGCTGCGGCAGCGATACGGAAGGCAACGGAGATAGGAGTGACCGATCCGCGGAGGGTGGCGGTGGGCGGGCATTCTTACGGTGCCTTTATGACGGCCAACCTGCTGGCTCATTGTGACCTGTTTGCTGCCGGCATAGCCCGCAGCGGTGCCTATAACCGTACCCTGACCCCTTTCGGCTTTCAGGCAGAACCAAGGACATACTGGGAAGCTCCCGACACCTATAACAGAATGTCACCTTTCATGTATTCCGATAAGATTAAAACACCTATCCTGCTCATTCATGGACTGGCCGATAACAATTCGGGTACCTTCCCCATACAGAGCGAGCGTTTTTACCAGGCTGTCAAAGGGCATGGCGGCACTGCAAGACTGGTCATGCTTCCTCACGAGAGTCACGGCTATGCAGCACGGGAATCAATCCTCCATATGCTGTGGGAAATGAACGGGTGGCTCAACAAGTATGTAATGAATAAACAATGATGTTGCATCGGCCTGAAAACGGTGGTATTCTGTAAATTATGAATATCCCGGGAAATTTGTATTAATAAAAAAATACAAAACATTTGCTTATCAATAAATCCTCAAGTAGTTTTACGCCTTAATTTTCAAAACGTATCTGTGCAGATGGAAATTTATATACAGTGAGCACTTTAGAATGTTGAACTTCAAAAACGTGTTTTATGACTAACACACTTTTCTGGTTTATTCCTTTTGCAGCGGTAATCGGGCTGCTGTTTGCCTACCTCTTCTATCAGCAGATGATGAAGAAGGATGAGGGTAATGAGACAATGAAGAAGATAGCCTCCTACGTACGGAGGGGCGCCATGTCGTACCTATGGCAGCAATACAAGGTTGTGATCATTGTTTTTATCATCCTCAGTTTATTTTTTGCGTTTCTTGCATATGGCCTGGGAGTACAGAACGGATGGGTGCCGTTTGCGTTTCTCACCGGCGGGTTTTTCAGTGGTCTGGCCGGCTTTTTTGGGATGAAGACCGCCACTTATGCTTCGGCGCGCACGGCCAACGCGGCAATGCACTCACTGAATGCCGGGTTGAAGGTGGCGCTCAGGAGCGGGGCGGTAATGGGACTCGTGGTTGTCGGGTTGGCACTGCTCGATATATCCCTCTGGTACCTTATACTGAACCTTTTTGTCGATGAGCCCGATCCTGCACATAAGCTCATTGTTATTACCACCACCATGCTGACATTCGGCATGGGAGCATCCCCACAGGCATTGTTTGCCCGTGTCGGGGGAGGAATCTACACCAAAGCGGCGGATGTGGGGGCTGACCTGGTAGGGAAAGTTGAAGCAGGCATACCGGAGGACGACCCAAGGAATCCTGCAACCATCGCCGATAATGTGGGGGATAATGTTGGCGACGTGGCGGGCATGGGAGCCGATCTGTACGAATCATACGCCGGGTCCATCCTGGCAACTGCTGCCCTGGGGGCTTCGGCATTCCTCGCTGATACCTCCATGCAGTTCAAAGCGGTCATTGCACCGATGCTGATTGCCGGCGTGGGTATCATCCTCTCCATCCTGGGTATCTACCTGGTTCGTACCAAGGAAGGAGCCACCATGCGTGACCTGCTCAATGCCCTGGCCCGGGGTGTGAATGTAAGCTCCGCACTCATTGCTATTTTTACATTTGGAATTCTTTATCTTCTTAAACTGGACAACTGGTTCTGGATTTCAATGTCGGTGACGGTTGGACTGATCGTCGGTATTGTCATCGGTAAATCCACGGAATATTATACTTCTCATTCGTTCAAACCGACGAAGAGGGTAGCCGAGAGTTCACAGACCGGACCTGCCACGGTGATCATTTCGGGCATTGGGCTTGGGATGATGTCCACAGCCATACCGGTGCTCTCCGTGGTTATCGGTGTGATCTTTGCCTTTTTGTTTGCGGCACGGTTCAGTTTTGAAAACATAGGGATGGGTCTCTACGGCATAGGTATTGCCGCCGTGGGGATGCTTTCCACCCTGGGGATCACACTGGCTACCGATGCTTATGGTCCTATCGCCGACAATGCGGGCGGTAATGCCGAGATGAGTCACCTGGGGCCGGAGGTGCGGAAAAGAACCGATGCACTTGATTCGCTCGGTAACACTACCGCCGCGACGGGTAAGGGCTTTGCCATAGGATCGGCTGCCCTGACCGCCATGGCCCTGCTGGCATCATACATTGAAGAGATCAAGATCGGGCTGATACGCATCGGTGAGAATGTCCTGAAGTTTGCAGATGGTGATACGGTTGAAACCGCCAAAGCCAGCATTATCGATTTCATGAACTATTACCAGATAAACCTGATGAATCCAAAGGTGCTGGTAGGAATATTCATTGGTTCGATGATGGCGTTCATGTTTTGCGGACTGACCATCAATGCCGTGGGTCGTGCTGCACAAAATATGGTGAATGAAGTAAGAAGGCAGTTCAGAGAAATCGTTGGGATCCTGGAAGGGAAAGCCGAACCCGATTACGAACGTTGTGTGGCCATCTCCGTGAAAGGTGCACAAAGGGAAATGATCCTTCCAGCTTCCCTGGCCATCATTATCCCCATACTTACCGGTTTTGTCTTCGGCGTGTCGGGTGTAATGGGCCTGCTGGCCGGTGGCCTTGGTTCGGGTTTCGTCCTGGCAATATTCCTTGCCAATTCGGGCGGAG
>JAXDBV010000014.1:0-4075 GCA_034678415.1 Bacteroidales bacterium | reverse complement strand
AATATTCCCGGGGGATGCGTCAGCGGCTCGGGCTGGCAGATATCCTGATCAAAGAACCGGAAGTGATCATTCTTGATGAACCCACACTGGGAATTGATCCCGCCGGCGTCAGGGAGTTCCTGGAACTAATTGTCAGGCTGAGCAGGGAGCAGGGCATAACCGTGTTGTTCTCCTCGCACCACCTGCACCAGGTGCAACAGGTGTGTGACCGTGTGGGCTTATTCATCGGCGGGAAACTGATAGCCGAAGGCAATATACAAACCCTGTCACAACAACTGTTTGCCAATAACCCGTATGCCATTGAAGCCGGATTCCTGGACCTCATCCCCGATCATAACGGCCATGCCGGCGTAAACGATAAAACAGCCCTTCTGACAAAAGCAATTCAAAAGATCGAAGGGGTGATCACCGTCGAAAGAAAAGGCCATGCCTTCCATATAGAATGTTCTCGTGATTTATCACCGCTCATCGCACGCACGATCATTGAATCGGGGGTTGACCTCACTTATCTTACGAAAAAGGAATACGGACTGGACGATATCTATTACCGGTATTTTGAAGGAGGAATTACTCATGAATGATACAGCCAGGCGGGAACACGTTTCTGCCCTTACAGTATGGGAAAGAATAATGCATTTCTTGTCCCGCATCAGGGAACAGGCACAGGAGAGGATAAACGGCAGTACGGGTCATCCTTTCCGGGTGATTGTAAACAAGGAGATCTCCGACCAGGTGAGGAGCTGGCGTTTCATTATCCTGGTCGCAATCATTGCGCTGACCTGCCTGGGATCGATGTACACCGCCCTGTCGAATATCAGCAAAGCGGTTAAAGCGAGCGATCCTGAGGGAGCATTCTTCTTCCTGAGGTTATTTACCGTTACCGACGGAACCCTGCCTTCCTTTTTTGTGTTTATCGGTTTTCTGGGTCCCCTCCTGGGCATCGGTCTCGGATTTGACTCCGTTAACTCGGAACTGCACAGGGGGACACTCAGCCGCGTGCTTTCACAGCCGATACACCGCGACAGCCTTATTAATGCCAAGTTTACTGCGGCGCTGACGGTTATTGGCGTCATGATTGCTGCCCTCGGCTACCTTGTGATGGGCATAGGACTGATATCCACAGGGATAGCCCCCACGTTGGAGGAGTTCATACGGATCAACGTTTTTATCCTCCTCAGTGTTATATATATTGCGTTCTGGCTTAACCTCTCCATGTATTTTTCTGTCCGTTTTAAGCAGGCAGCCACCTCAGCCCTGGCTGGTCTAGCCGTTTGGCTGTTCTTCACCCTTTTCTATCCCCTGATGGTCAACCTTTTGACCAAGGCTATTGAACCTTCGGAGTATGCCCCGCCACAGATCATTTACCTGTTCGAAAAATTCAAGTTCATCCTGGTTCAGATCATGCCCAACCAGCTGTTCAGCGAGGCCACCACTACCTTGCTCATGCCTTCGGTACGCAGCCTCGGCCCCTTAACCATTGAACAGGTACAGGGTACTCTCCCCGGCCCACTGCCCTTCGGACAGAGCCTGTTGGTGGTATGGCCACAGGTTACCGGACTGATCGCCATTACTATCCTTCTCTTTGCCCTGACATACCATTCTTTTATGAGAATGGAAATACGGTCGCGATAAAAAAACCCCTGCAGGAAGAAGGGCCCATCTCTTACCCCGGCAGCAGGTGTTCAACCGTATCTGCAAAACCGGTATATCGGGCTCTATCCGCATCAGCATGTTATAACTTAATTTAGACGAGAAATCTTTCAGATTTTCCGTAAAACTTTCCGTTCTTTTTATGAAATTAGATGCATTGTACAATTATCCTGAGTTGTGAAGAAATCGCTGGAAGATATCATTTCTGAGCTTGTGGAACTGTTCAGACCTTACATTGTAGGTGTTGATTCAGTGATCGATATTGGAACCGGAACATCTATCCCCATCCATACCTTTGCTGAGAAATATCCCGATATCAGGTATCAAACGGTAGATGTTGCCGATATAAGAAAGAAAAAAGATTTGCCCTTTTTACTGTATGATGGCCGTAGACTTCCTTTCGATGATTCCGTATTTGACGTGGCGATATTGAATGAAACATTACATCATTGTGAAGATCCTGAACCCGTGCTGAAAGAAGCCCGAAGAGTAGCAAACTCCCTCTATGTCATTGAACATTTCCCTGAACCCGGTTCTGATATTAATGAGTTGTTCAAAAGCGAAATGGATGCTTTGCAGAATTTCGACATGCACTTCGGGTTGTATAAACCGTTTACCGAAGATTCTCTTTATTCACTATTCGATAAAGCTGGATTAAAAGTCAGGGACAGATTCGAGATACCTTACTACGGCAGCAGGACGATAAGAAAGTACTTCTTCCTGTTAGAATAATACGCTGCATTACTCATCTCCAGGCTTCATCAGCCTTACCTTCAACAGCAGAATCATTCATCCATGCTCTTCAATTCCCTGATGCAGTAACTAAGAAAGGGTTACGGCTTAGATTGATGGACAAATTGGACTACCACTTAAAGCCATCGAATGTAAAACATGACCGACTGTGGATCCCGGATGCCGATTGTCCGCCTCTGAAACTGGGAATTTATCTCTGCAGGGATATCCCGGCATGTTTGTTCCCTGGATCAAATAGATATTGTTGATTTTCAGAGAGTACCAGAATTCAACGATAAATTTTGTCCGATCGATATTCTCATTCCGCTTTTTCATATCTTTAGTCCAATATAAATAATACCTCATCCCATGGGATTTCTTGAACTTATTTCCAAGCCACCGGTCATCTGGTTCCTGATCGGCCTTTTCCTGTTATTGCTCGAAATTGTGATCCCCGGCCTTATCGTCCTGTTTTTTGGCATCGGGGCCTGGATCACAGCCATCGTTTGCGCTCTGTTCCATCCAAACCTGAATGTTCAGTTTCTGGTGTTTCTTCTCAGTTCAGTGCTTATTCTTGTGCTGCTGAGGAGAAGCCTGAAGAAAAAGTTCTTCTTGGAAGGAGATAGAAATGTTTCCACCCTTGAAGACGAATTCATCGGCAAGACAGCCGTAGCTCTCACCAACATCAGGCCTGGGGAGCCCGGCAAGATCGAATTTAAAGGATCACAATGGCCTGCTGAGTCGGAAGATGAGATCACAACCGGTCAACGTATTACCATCACCGGCAAGGACAGTATTATGCTAAAAGTAACCCTTAATAAAAAATAACCGGAGGCAAAACCATGAATACATCAACAATTATTCTTATCGGTGTTATTATTTTTCTTTTCATTGTATTATTATCCACCATCAAGATCGTACCTCAGCGTTCGGCATATATTGTCGAAAGGTTAGGCAAGTACCATGCCTCTCTTCAGGCAGGATTCCAGATACTGATTCCGTTTATTGACAAGATACGTTACAGGCACACGTTGAAGGAGCAGGCGATCGATGTAGCCTCACAAATCTGTATTACCAGGGATAACATTGCCGTTGAGGTGGACGGTATCCTGTACATGCAGGTGATCGATCCCGCAAAAGCATCCTATGGTATTGACAATTACCGGTTTGCAGCCATCCAGATCGCACAGACCACCATGAGGAGTGTGATCGGCAAGCTGGAACTTGACCGTACCTTCGAGGAGCGCGATGCGATCAATACCGCCATCGTTGATGCGGTGGATAAGGCCAGCGAGCCATGGGGTGTCAAGATCACCCGCTACGAGGTAAAGAACATTGCCCCACCGCAAAGCATCAAGGATGCCATGGAGAAACAGATGAGGGCTGAGAGGGAAAAACGTGCCATGATCGCCGAATCGGAAGGCGAAAAACAGGCAAAAATAAATGTGTCGGAGGGACAAAAGCAACAACTCGTCCTTATCTCAGAGGGTGAAAAGCAACGACGTATCAACGAAGCCGAAGGAAAGGCGGCAGAGATACAGAAGGTTGCCGAAGCCACTGCCTGGGGTATCCGTGAGATAGCCAAAGCCATCAACGAGGAGGGCGGGATCAGTGCCGTCAACCTGCGCATCGCAGAACAGTATCTGACGGAGTTTGGCAAGCTGGCATCCACGAACAACAGCCTGATCATCCC
>JAXDBV010000013.1:0-5186 GCA_034678415.1 Bacteroidales bacterium | reverse complement strand
ATCTGAGCCAGCACCTGGTTGGTGAATGAGTTGCTCATGACAAAGGAGGGATGGCCGGTGGCACAACCTAGGTTGACCAGCCTGCCTTCGGCCAGCAGATATATTGAATGCCCGTCGGGGAAGGTGTATGTGTCGACCTGTGGCTTGATAGTAGTCTTCCTGATCCCGGGAAAGTTTTCCAGCTTATCGACCTGTATCTCGTTGTCGAAGTGACCAATATTACATACGATCGACTGGTCCTTCATTTTGGCCATATGATCGATGGTGATGACATCCCTGTTACCGGTAGCCGTGACATAGATATTCCCTTCATGGAGCACATCCTCGACGGTTTTCACCTCGAATCCTTCCATTGCTGCCTGCAGCGCACAAATGGGGTCGATTTCCGTGATGATGACGCGGGCTCCATAGGCACGCATGGAGCGGGCTGAACCTTTTCCTACATCTCCGTAGCCGCATACCACCACCACCTTGCCGGCGATCATAACATCGGTTGCCCTCTTGATGCCATCGGCTAGTGATTCCCTGCATCCATAGAGGTTATCGAATTTTGATTTGGTGACCGAATCGTTTACGTTGATGGCCGGTACAAGCAGGGTGCCATTCTCCTTCCTCTGGTATAGCCGATGCACACCCGTGGTGGTTTCTTCCGACACCCCTTTCCATTCCCGGGCGATCCGGTGCCATTTGTCCCGGTCTTCAGCCTGTATCTGCTTCAGCAGGTTGAGGATAACGCCTTCTTCCTTATTTCCGGGTGTCCGGAGGAGGACAGAAGGATCCTCCTCGGCCTCATACCCCAGGTGAATAAGCAGAGTGGCATCGCCGCCATCGTCCACCACCAGGTGAGGCCCTTTGCCGTGCGGGAATGTCAGTGCCTGGTTGGTACACCACCAGTAATCTTCCAGGCTTTCACCTTTCCATGCATAAACGGGAATACCCCGGGCTGCAATGGCAGCAGCCGCGTGATCCTGTGTCGAGAAGATATTGCAGCTGGCCCATCGCACATCGGCACCCAGCTCCACCAGCGTCTCAATAAGAACTGCCGTCTGAATGGTCATATGCAATGAACCGGTGATACGCGCTCCCTTCAGAGGTTTCTCTGAAGAATACATAGCCCTGACTGCCATCAGGCCCGGCATTTCCTTCTCAGCAATCCCGATCTCTTTTCTTCCAAAATCCGCCAGGGATATATCCTTCACCTTGTATTGCATAACTTGTGTCGTTGTTTCCACGGTATTTTTTCTTCAAAAATAGTAATAATTCCTGAGCAGGGCGCCACCCGGAACGTTTTCACCCCTCCAGCAGGTGAAGCACCATGCGGCGATCCTCTGTCAGCTGTTTCTTCAATGCATCAATACCGTTAAATTTCATCTCATCCCTGATCCTTTCCACGAATGATATAGTAATGTTGCGATGGTATATGGTTCTGTCAAAATGAAGGATGTGCACTTCTACGGATCTGTTTTCACTGATATGATTCAGTGTCGGACGGCTTCCGATGTTGAGCATCCCCGGGTAGATCACCTCATCCACCTTCACCCGTACGGCATATACACCATCAGGAGGGATAGCTTTCAGTGGACTTTCCGGAAGGATATTGGCCGTGGGAAAACCGATCTTTCTTCCGGTCCTTGTTCCTCCTACCACGGTGCCGCTGAGACGATACTCATACCCCAAAAGCATATTCGTACGGCCTATATTCCCTGACTCCAGCACTTGCCTTACCAGGCTCGAACTGATCTCTTGCTCTTCCGCCATCACGGCATCAATACGGTTGACGGTAAAACCCAGTTTTTGTGAATATTGCAATACTGTTTCGTAACTCCCCTCCCTGTTGTTTCCAAAGTGATGATTATGACCCATCACCAGATGCCTTATGCCCATTTTATTTACCAGGTAATTCTCAATGAAATCGCGTGCAGAGAGGGAAGCAAACGAAGGGTTGAATGGGATAATCAGCAAGTGATCGATGCCAAAATGATCGAGCAGGGAACTCTTTTCTTCAACGGTGGTAAGTAATTTCACCGTTCTGCCGATATCACCCAGCACTTCTCTGGGATGAGGCCAGAACGTCATCACCACCGACTCACCATCCAGCTTACCGGCATATTTACGCAGGCTGGCGATGATGTTCTGGTGCCCGATATGAACCCCGTCAAAAACACCGATGGTCACAACGGGATTCTTAACATTCCAGTCATCCAGGGTTCTGTGTGTTATCACGTCTGTTCTGAAAAATGATACAAAATTACAAATATTAAGTCTTCACCCTATTATAAATAATATTAATGAGGTATTGAATATATTTTAATATATATTACAATATTTAACACATGTAATAAATATTATTTATATCATTTTGAATAAATATATATTAACCGAATATTTTTATCTTTACATGAATTGGTAAATATATATGAAAACTCCCGGTATAGTTGCCATGGATCCCTGGCTCAAGCCGTATGAGAAGATCATTGCGGAAAGGATGAGGAATGTGGTCGTCAAGGAGAAGGAGCTGATACGCGGCAATAAACGTCTGAAAGATTTTGCCACGGGTCATTTATATTTCGGTTTGCATAAGGATCCAGATCACTGGGTGTTCAGGGAATGGGCGCCCAATGCCACGGATGTATACCTCATCAGTGATGCTACAGGGTGGAAGCCTGTGAGGGAGTACCGTCTTACCAGGAGCGGGAAAGAGAACTGGGAGATACGGCTTCCCCATGACATGCTCCGTCATGGTGAGCTTTTCCGGTTAAAGGTCTTATGGCACGGAGGCTCGGGCGATCGTATCCCGTCGTATGCATGGAGGGTGGTTCAGGATCCGGTGACAAAAATATTCAATTCCCAGGTGTGGGATCCCCCGGTCAGGTACCAATGGAAGCATACCTCGCCCGTGAAGGATATCCGTGTACCTTTTATATATGAGGCTCATGTGGGCATGTCAACGGCAAAGGAGGGAGTCAGCACTTTCAATGAGTTCAGGGAACAAGTGCTTCCACGGATAAAGAAAGGCGGGTATAATATGATCCAGCTGATGGCCATCCAGGAGCATCCCTACTACGGATCGTTTGGGTACCATGTATCCAGCTTCTTTGCCGCCTCCTCGCGTTTTGGTACCCCCGATGAGCTGAAGGAACTGATAGACGAAGCACACGGTATGGGTATAGCTGTTATTATGGATCTTGTACATTCCCATGCGGTGAAGAACGAGGTGGAAGGATTGGCCAGGTTTGACGGAACCGGTTTCCAGTATTTCCACGACGGATACCGTCGTGAGCATGTGGCCTGGGATTCGCTTTGTTTCAATTACGGTAAAAACGAGGTGCTTCATTTTCTTTTGTCAAATTGCCAGTACTGGCTTGATGAATACCATTTCGACGGATTCCGTTTCGACGGTGTTACCAGTATGATCTACCTCGATCACGGGCTTTCACGTGATTTTACCAGTTACGAAATGTATTACGATGGCGGGCAGGATGAGGATGCCATCACCTACCTGTCGCTGGCCAACAAGATGATCCATGACGCCCACCCGGAAGCGATCACTGTCGCGGAAGAGATGAGCGGCATGCCGGGCACGGCGGCCCCTGTTGAGGCCGGCGGAATGGGGTTCAACTACCGTCTGGCCATGGGAACACCTGACCTTTGGATCAAGATCATTAAAGAACTGCCGGATGAGAAATGGAACGTAAGCCATCTGTTCCATGAACTGTCACAGCATAGGACGGATGAAAAAACCATCGGTTATGCCGAGTCGCACGACCAGGCCCTGGTGGGCGATAAGACCATCATTTTCAGGCTTATCGATAAAGAGATGTATTTCTTTATGAACAAGGAGAGCCGTAACCTTATTGTTGATCGCGGGATTGCACTCCACAAAATGATACGGCTGCTAACCCTGGCCACGGCCGGCGGAGGATATCTCAACTTCATGGGTAACGAGTTCGGGCATCCCGAGTGGATCGATTTCCCGCGACAGGGGAATAACTGGTCATACTTCTATGCGCGCAGGCAATGGGATCTCATGGATAACGGCCTGCTGAAATATCATTATCTCTCCGACTTTGACAGGGCAATGATCGAATTAGTCAAGTCGGAGGAGACACTTACAGAGCCCTTCCCTTATGCGTATCATAAACATGAGGGAGACCAGGTGCTGGCTTTCGGACGGAAAAACCTGTATTTCGTGTTCAATTTCAATCCCACGCGTTCGTTCACCGACTACGGATGCAGGGCTCCGGCAGGAAAATATCAGATCGTGCTGAACACCGATGACAGGGCTTTTGGCGGGCAGGGGCTGGTTGATGACAGTATAATCTATTATACCCAGCCAGAATCACCGCTTTCCAAGATTCATTATCTCAAATGCTACATTCCCAGCCGAACAGCCCTGATATTCAGGAAGGTTAAGACAGCGAGGGTGAGGTGAACCCCTGATCCCTGAAGGGAACACCATTCCCTCTACAAGCGGCTAACCTTTGAAAATTGAAAAATGAACTGAAAAACGGGAAATCCAGACCTCCAATCCGTGGCACAGCAATGCCCGGACAGTTCACACGAAGATCCGACAGTCATGGTACAACACACCCGTGAGAGGCCTGCATAACGGCAGAATGGCTGTTCCTTTTTCATCCTTCTTCCATCACTGATATCTCCACTCCAGTGAACGGTATTTCAATGTTCCGGTAGATGGGCAGTGACAGGAAGGTTGAAAGGAGCCCTGACCTGGACAAGGCTTGATATTTTCCCGCAACAGTTTCCGATCCCAATTCCCTCATTCAGTGAGAAACATACCCTGTTACAATTGCCAAGGTCATACCTTTATAAAAAGAAAAAAAGAATGGACAGGAGGAGTAGTACAACAATGCCGGATTAATGAAGACCCTTGGACAGGAAATATCTGATGTTTGCACCTATAGCCAGAGAAAGCAGAGGGGCGGTACCCGCACCAGCCATGTTTTTGCCGGCTTTTCCCGTTAACCTCAACAATCCTCAGGGATTTAAACCCATTTCAGGTAGGAGAAGTCCTGTTTATGAGGCAGGTTCTCATTGTTGGGATAGATTCGTACACCAAAACTGAAATTTCCCGGGAAATCTGGTCTTATTTTAACCTTATACCATGCTTTCCCTCCATCCGCTTTGGAAAGGTAGAAGGGTTGTGAATGAACGAATTCATAATTTCC
>JAXDBV010000012.1:0-3501 GCA_034678415.1 Bacteroidales bacterium | reverse complement strand
GAGCAGGTGAAGCACCAGCCTCAGTGCCGTCTTTCATCCGATACCGGGAAGCCTGGCAAACTCATTCACCCCATCTTCGAGCAGTCTTGACGGATATTTTAACATATTCATGTGTCCCTCTCTGATGATAAAACTCCCAAAATTAATAAGGGCCGGCACCATTACCAATTTTTTTTGTGTGGATTGTTTTTATTATTCTTGCGCTGGATTGGCATGATGACCATCCGGCACAAACATAATTATTATGACACCATTTCTAATCCTGAGCATTTTCCTGATTTATACCGTAATCCTCTTCATTATCACCTGGATCACCTCGCGCAAGGCCGATCATCAGACCTACTTTGTCGGGAACCGTATATCACCGTGGTATGTTGTTGCCTACGGGATGATCGGCGCATCCCTCTCGGGTGTGACCTTCATGTCGGTGCCGGGATGGGTCAAGGATACACAATTTACCTACCTGGTGATCGTGATGGGATACCTGGCAGGTTACTTCGTCATTGCCACCGTCCTTTTACCCCTGTATTACAGGATGAACCTCACATCCATCTATACCTACCTTGAACACCGCTTCGGGTTCTGGACCTATAAAACAGGGGCGGGATTCTTCATCCTTTCACGTACCCTGGGCGCGTCACTGCGTATGTTCTTGGTGGTGAACGTGCTGCACGTGTTCGTGTTCGAAAGCTGGGGTGTGCCTTTCTGGATTAGTGTCCTCATCTTTATCGCCCTCATTATCCTATATACCTTCAAGGGCGGAATAAGAACGATTGTGTGGACCGACACCCTTCAGACCACCTTCATGCTGCTGGCGGTGGTGCTGACCATCCTGTTTATCAGCAGGGATCTGAACATAGGATTGGGCGACATGGTCAGGGCAGTGGTAGACAGTGACGTGTCCCGTATTTTTGTATGGGACTGGCAGGAGAAGAATTATTTCTGGAAGAATCTTCTGGGAGGGGCCTTCATTGCTATTGCCATGATAGGGCTCGACCAGGAGATGATGCAGAAGAACCTCAGCTGCCGTAACCTGCGGGAAGCGCAAACGAACATGTTCACCTTCAGCGGATCGTTGGTTGTGGTGAACACATTGTTCCTGTTTCTGGGTTCTGTCCTGCTGATATATGCCGGTACCCACTCGGTGCAGGTGGCTTCCACCGATGACCTGTTCCCTGCCATTGCATTGAGGCACCTCAGTCCCCTGGCCGGTATCGTGTTCCTCATCGGCCTGATATCGGCTGCCTATCCCAGCGCCGACGGCGCCCTCACATCGCTTACCACCTCCTTCTGCATCGATTTCCTCGGGTTCGACAAAATGGTGAATCGCACCGACCGGCAGAAAATGATCATCCGTTACACGGTGCACATATCCATCGCACTGGTTTTTCTCGCCGTGATCATCATTTTCCGCTCATTGGATAACAAGGCCGTGATCGATAAGATATTCACGATCGCCGGGTATACCTACGGACCACTGCTGGGTTTTTACGGTTTTGGCCTCTTCACCAAAAGGACGGTACGCGACCGTCTTGTACCCGTCGTGGCCATCGTTTCTCCCCTCATCTGCATACTCGTCAGCAATACATCTCCCCGCTGGTTGTTTGGCTACCATTTCGGTTTTGAACTGCTCCTGCTTAACGGACTGATTACCTTCCTGGGCCTGACGATGATCAGTAAAGATGGAAGGTCATCGTAAAACAGAAATAATCCGCATATTTTATTCATATTTGTTTGGGAGCCTGATTATTTAATTTATCTTTGATTGTCAATAAATTATTAACCGTCTTAAACAAAAATCATGGGAAGATTTATTATTACCCAAAGAAAAAATGGCGAATTTCAGTTCAACCTGGAAGCCGATAACGGAGAAGTGATCCTCACCAGCGAAGGCTATGCATCGAAACCATCATGCAAAAACGGGATCAAATCTGTTAAGAAGAATGCAAAAGTCGATAGCCGCTTTGTTCAGAAAACAAGTGCTAATGGCAAGTATCATTTTAACCTGAAAGCGATAAATGGTCAGGTGATAGGCAGCAGCGAGATGTATAATTCCAAGTCGGGCTGCACGAACGGGATTGAATCGGTGAAGAAAAATGCACCTGCTGCAAGGATTTTGGATAAGTCTAAATAAGAAGGAAGAAATGAAATAAAGAGCCCTGCTGGCAACGGCAGGGCTCTTTTATTTTGATCCGGGTCATCCTGACGGAATGGATTGCCTCATTTCCCAGGGATGCCGCCGATCTTTTTCTAATATTCCCCGTTTGAATACGAATAAATCTCCTTCAGTACAGTTTCATATTTTTCGTAGAGTACTTTTCTCTTCAGCTTCAGTGTGGGGGAGAGTTCACCCGTTTGTGGGGTCCATTCGTCGGCAACCAGTCTGAACCGCTTGATCTGTTCATGGAAAGCCAGTCCCTTGTTGATCTCGTTCACCTCGCGCTGGTACCGGGCTACCACCTCAGGGATCTGTATCAGCTGCTGGTTGTCACGGTACTTTACATGATGGAGCGAGCACCAGTTATGGAGGAACTCAAAGTTCGGCACGATCAGTGCGCTGGCGAACTTCTCGTTCTCACCCACCACCATGATTTGTTCGATGAAGAACGATTCCTTGAACCGGTTTTCGGTCACCTGTGGGGCAACATACTTGCCGCTCGACAGTTTGAATATCTCCTTTTTCCGGTCGGTAATCTTGAGGTATTTGTTGTCCACCATCACCCCAATATCTCCTGTGTGAAACCATCCCTCCTGGTCGATCACCTCTTTTGTGAGTTCGGGCTGTTTGTAATAACCGAGCATCACATTAGGACCCTTGCACAGGATCTCACCATCATCGGCGATCATTACCGTAACGCCGCCCAGCACAGGACCCACGGTGCCGATCTTGATCTCCCGGGTCACCAGGTTATTCACGGCAATCACCGGAGATGTTTCGGTCAGCCCATATCCTTCAAGGATCTGTATACCGGCAGCGGAAAAAATGGTACCCAGGCGGGGTTGCAGGGCCGCCCCTCCCGACACGATAACTTCGGTCTTGCCGCCCAGCGCTGCCCTCCATTTTGAAAAAATCAGCTTGTCGGCTATCTTGTGCCTGATGCGATAGTATAAACTGTTGCCTTCCATCTTGTATTTCATCCCAAGATTGACGGCCCAGAAGAATATCTGTTTCTTGAGGTACGGAAGGTCCTTTCCTTTCCCGATGATCCCGTCATATACCTTCTCCAGCAGGCGCGGCACCGAGAGGAAAATATTAGGTTTCACATCCTTAACATCATTGATGATGGTGGCCATGCTTTCAGCATAGTAGATACTGATACCCTTGTACTGGAAATGCAGGTTTACCGTCCTCTCATAGATATGGCTGAGAGGAAGAAAACTCAATGCCCGTGAAGTATGATCAAAGGGATGAACCTTCGATATCTCGAGCAGGTTCGAAATAAGATTATTGTGCGACAGCATCACTCCCTTGGGGAATCCTGTAGTCCCTGATGTATAGAT
>JAXDBV010000011.1:0-9964 GCA_034678415.1 Bacteroidales bacterium | reverse complement strand
TGGGCTCGATGTCAATGCATGAGACGTTCGACCGGCTGATACCGGTAATTCCATAAGGATTGTCGGGCGCCTCGGTGGCAATAACGTAATAACAGAAAATCCCGGGTATTTCAGTGTTCTGGTACACGGAAATATCATCGGTCCAGGCGGTATCGGCCGGGCTCGTGGTGGCGACCAGCACCGGATCCGCGGAGCCGATACTCCTGTATACCTGGTAGTTTAATACGCCTCCCAGCCAGTTCCTGTACGTATTCCATACAAGGATATTCCGCAGTTCGGCGGAGGCGGCGGTTAGTACCAGGTTACTGGCGATATTGGATTGTGCCACCACCCGCCCGCAGCTGTTCAGTGCCGCGAGCCTGTATATCAACAGTTTTGTGAAGGATGCTTCATCGTCCGTATATTCAATGACTTTACCGGTATGAGAACTGAAGAGGTGGAGGGTGTCAAAATCCTGTTGTCCCTGTTCCTTTCTGAGGAGGCTATAGCGCTCGGTTTCGGCCAGGGGATCGACAGTGAAACGGAGACGGATACCGTCAGGCGCCGTGCTTGCATAATCGGCATTGATATAACCGGGAGGCCGTGGCATGACTGATCGCAGGCATACCGTGTTGGACCGGGATTGCAAACCCTGTGAATGAAGCGCACGGATATAAAGGCAATAATCGACGCCGGCATCGATGCTGGTGAGGACGGTAAAGGTATCGGTCACCGGCGAAGCGGTTGCCGGTACAAAGGGCCCGGTGCCTGACTGCAGGTACACTTCATATCCATCGAGGCTGTCGGCCCACCCCGTATAAGGGGTCCATCGAACATCAAAGGTGGCCAGACAGGGATCGAAGGTGGCAGAGGCAATGATGGTGCTGTGTTGCCTGCCAAATGCAATGACGGAAGTATCCGTTATTGAGGTATCGAGCACACTCACCCTGTACCGTTCCGGCTGCAGTGATGTCAGCGAGGCGGTATCAAGGTAGCACGTAACGGCATCGGAAAAGACGGTGTCAATCTGGTGCCACACATAGTTGGCATCCTTCTGTTCCCAGTGATAGATGATATATCCTTCGCCTTCCACCCTCCCCCAGCAGAGGAAGGCATATTCCTCACCGGACGGCTGAGGTTGCACGGTAACATACCGGATCTGGGGGATAACCGGGTCGTCCTGTCCGCAGACAGGTGCCAGAGCCACAAGACATGCTACAAAGGTCAGTCCGGATCTCATGACGTTGTTCATTTCCTTCCTGCCACCACCTCATACATCTCGGAGGTGTCAAGGTATTTACGTGCCATGTTCAGCAATTCTCCCGGGGTGATGGTTTTTATTGTCTGAATAATCTTATAAAAGAAGTCGGTATCCAGTCCATATTCAATGATCCCTTTAGCGCTTTCGGCGAGGGCAAAAGGGCCGTCAAATTCACGGACGAGTTCGCCCATCATATAGTTTTTCACGACACGGAGCTCTCCGGCAGGTACAGGCCTGGTGCTTAAGCCTTCTATTTCGCGGTAAATCTCTCTGACGGCAGCACCGGTCACATCGGTTCCCACTTCTGAAACGATAACCAGGCAGCCCGCATTGTGCATCGACAGGATAAAAGAGCCGATGCCATAGGTATATCCTTTTTCCTCCCGTATATTCTTCATGAGACGTGACCCGAAATAGCCGCCCAGCATAGTGTTCAGCACCAGAAGCCCCGCATAGTCGGGGTGTTTCTTATTCACCAGTAGCCGGCCTATACGCACTGCTGATTGAAGGGCATCGTTCCTGTCGATGTGATGCTTCTTCTCCGGATGCGAAGAGGGAGGAGGGATTATTTTCTTTTGGCTGCCTGCTGCCAGCCAGTCATTCCCGCCGAAGAGGTTTTCTATCAGGGTGATCAGTGTGGTATCAAAACGGCCCGATACAAGGATGGTACAATCGCCTGCATGGCCGGAATGTTTATGATATTCCATCAGCAGGTTCCTGTTCACCCGGTCAAAATCATGGATATTCGTGTTTCTGCCATAGGGATGCTCCTTGCCGAACAGCACTTCCGAGAAACGCTGCCTGGCCATTGTCTTGACCTTCTGCTGGTCTATGATGAAATGCTGTTTCCGTTTCCCGAGCATGATGTTTAGTTCCTTCGGGGGAAAGGAAGGATGTTTGAGGAATTCTTCAACCAAATGCAACACCGGTTCGGCGAACTTACCAAGGGTGTATACCACGATCCCTGCCGTATCAACATCCACCACCGGCTCGACGAAGGCACCATAATAGTCCAGTTTCCGCGCGATCTCGGCGGATGTGTATTTTGACGAGCCCTCGGTAAGCATGGCATTGGTCATCTGGGCCACGAGCGGGAAATCACCCGTGCTGGTACCGGCCGGGAAAAGGAAATCGATCCTGACAATATCATAGTTCCCGCATAGGATTGAATAAAGCGGTATGCCGTTGGGTAGGATCTGTTTTAGGGGATCCTGGATGTTGATGTTCCTTATTGCCCTGGAACGGGGGGCTCGGGTACGGTTTATTCTGTCCATGACAGGATTATTGATTGCTTTCATAAAAGAGCGTGGAACAATTGTCAGGAGACAGAACCTGCCGGGCTTGGGCGATGATGGATGATTTGTCCGTTTGTCGGTACCTGTCAATCTCCGAGTTGATATCTTCGGCCTGGCCGATAAGCTCGAAGAAAGCCAGGTTCATAGCCCTGGAGAGAATATTGCTTTCGGAGTAGATGAGGGACGATTCCACCTTGTTCTTCACTTTTTCAACTTCGGCGTTGCCTACCTTTCCTGAAGCGAGCCATTCCGTTTCCCCGACAATGGCGGCATCCGCCTTCTCAAGCCTGACACCTTTCATCAACCGGCCTTTAATGATGAAAAGTCCGGGATCGATTTCACCGGTAAGGTAGGCATCAATGTCGCTGAATAGTTTCTTCTGTTTTACCAGCTTCTCATACAGTCTTGACGACTTGCCGTTTGACAGGATATCGCAGGCCAGGTCGCATGCATAATATCCTTCCCCTGTTCTCCCGGGCATGTGCCAGGCTTTATATATGGCATGATAGGGTACATTTCTTCTCACATGCCGGAATCGTGGTTTTTTCTGACGGGGTTCCGGCGGCAGTACCCTCGTTGTTACCTCCCTATTGCCAAGGGGTCCAAACCATTTTTCAGTCAGCCTGAACACCTTGTCGTAATCAATGTTTCCGGCCACCACGAGAATGGCATTGTTTGGTGCATAGTGAGAGTAGAAGAACGATTTCACCTCATCGAGGGTAGCTTCGGCGATATGCATGATGTTGCGGCCGATGGTTGCCCAGCGGTACGGGTGTTTCCTGTATGCCAGGGGACGAAGCAGCAGCCAGGCATCGCCGTAGGGCTGGTTCAGGTATCGTTGCCGGAACTCCTCGATCACGACCTGTCGTTGTATGTCAAGGTTCTTCTCTGAAAAATCAAGGCCCAGCATACGGTCCGATTCAAGCCACATACCCGTCTCGAGGTTTTCTGACGGCAGGGTGAGGTAATAATTGGTTATATCGGTGTTGGTGAAGGCATTGTTCTCACCCCCTACAAGCTGTAACGGTGTGTCATACGAGGGTATATTCACCGATCCGCCGAACATGAGATGTTCAAACAGATGGGCAAAGCCTGTACGCGACGGGTCTTCATCCCTGGATCCCACATCATACAAGATATTCATGGCTGCCAGAGGAGTGGATGTGTCCCTGTGCAGCACCACCCTCAAACCATTGTCCAGCACTCTTTTCTGTATTTCTACCATTGCTTTGTCGATTCGTTCAGGATTTCATGCCCCATCTAACCTGTCAATAACGATTGGCCGTAAAATTATACAGATTTTTGTAAGAAATTTTAAAACTAACCATTTGTTCGTTTTTTCAGTTAATTGGCTTAATTTTGACCGCACATGTTTTAAACCCGGTATTATGAAAAGAGATGATCAGATTTTCAATATTATAGAGAAAGAACGGCAACGGCAGATCAATGGTATTGAGCTTATCGCATCGGAGAATTTTGTTAGTCAACAGGTGCTGGAAGCCATGGGTTCATGCCTAACTAACAAATATGCGGAAGGCTACCCGGGTCACCGTTATTACGGGGGTTGCCAAGTGGTCGATGAGAGCGAGCAACTGGCTATTGACCGGTTGAGGGAGTTGTTCGGGGCGGAGTATGTCAATGTGCAGCCTCATTCGGGTGCCCAGGCTAACGCTGCGGTGTTCCTGGCATGCCTGAAACCTGGCGATACCTTCATGGGGCTTGATCTTTCCCATGGCGGACACCTGTCGCACGGCTCACCGGTCAACCTCTCGGGTATACTATACCGGCCCGTAGCCTATGGAGTAAGGCAGGATACGGGCAGGGTCGATTATGACCAGATGGAGGAGATCGCACTGCGGGAACGGCCCAAACTCATCATGGGAGGAGCATCGGCTTATTCACGGGAATGGGATTATGGCAGGATGCGTGCCATAGCCGATAAGATCGGCGCCATACTGGTGATCGATATGGCCCATCCTGCCGGACTGATTGCTGCCGGACTGCTGGATAACCCTCTGAAATATGCACATATTGTTACATCCACCACGCATAAAACCCTGAGAGGACCGCGGGGGGGAATCATTCTCATTGGGAAAGATTTTGATAACCCGTGGGGGCTGGCTACCAAGAAAGGAGTGGTGCGCAAAATGTCATCCATCATCAATTCAGCCGTGTTCCCCGGTACACAGGGAGGACCACTGGAACATGTGATCGCAGCCAAAGCAGTGGCCTTTGGTGAGGCACTCCAGCCCGGGTTCAAGGAATATCAGAAACAGGTGAAAAAAAATGCCGCCGTGATGGCTGAAACATTTATCAGAAAAGGATACCAAGTGGTGTCGGGCGGTACCGATAACCATTGCATGCTGATCGATCTGAGAACCAAATACCCCGACCTGACAGGCAAACAGGCAGAAGATGCACTGGTAAAAGCGGAGATTACCGTGAACAAGAATATGGTCCCCTTTGATACCAGGCCACCCCTCCACACTTCAGGCCTCAGGGTAGGTACACCGGCAGTGACCACCCGCGGACTGAAAGAAAACCATATGGTTACCATCGTTGAACTGATCGATGAGGTGCTGCAGAATTACGAAAACGTGGAACATTCACAGTCGGTGGTGAACAGGGTGCATGCCATGATGAAAGAGTTCCCGCTGTTCGCCTATTAATTATGATGCCTCATCAAAAAGAAAAACCGGACTCATTGTTTTTTTCTGTATATTGGTGTCATTCTGGCAACCTGTAACAATGTCGGAGAAAAAACTCATATTTGTTGTTGATGATGATCCTTTTATCCTCAACCTGGTGAAGAAAAGACTCGAGGTACAACAGTATGATGTGAATGCCTTTCAATATGGTGAAGAATGCCTTGACCAGATGTACCTGAATCCTGACCTGGTGATCCTTGATTACCTGTTCTTCAAGCATGGCGAGAAGGTGATGAACGGGATGGATATATTCGAGAAAATAAAGGAAAAATACGCGCATACACCGGTAATCATGCTGTCGGCGCAGGACAGCGGAAACATTGTGCTTGAGCTGGCGCGAAAGGGTATATACGATTACGTGATCAAGGATCATGAGTTGATGGAAAACCTGGAAAGCGCGATCCAGGAGATATTCAGGAAAGAAGAATGACCGGCCGTGATACGACACATTGAGGAAGGGGGAACCTTTCTTTTTTTACCCGTTTCCTGCATCCCAGGTTAGCTGCGGATTACTCGAGGATAAAATTATAGGTGATAGTACCTTTCTGGAAAGCAGGGGCATCGGGCTTTTTATCAAATTTTGAGCTCAACGCCGCTTTCCTGGCAACGGAGAGAAGGTACTCGTCGAGAGTGCTTGATCCTTTTATGCCAGGTATCGCTTGTGTTACCGTGCCGTTGCGGTCGACAGTGATCTCAACCACCACGCGGCCTTCCTTCTGCGATTTGTATTCGGGCCTGGTAAGGGTCTGTGGTGTACGTCCTTCCAGTGTAAAACCGATACCTTCCTGCCCCAGGCCGCTGCCTTCACCATGGACCGGTGAATCAACCGATCCGTCGACCTTGCCCTGGTTGCCTGTGCCACCGGTTGTCCCTTCTCCGGTACTTGTGTTCTCCTGTGCGTTCTTGCCCGAGGCGAAAGCATTCTTCACGCGGCTGTTGATCTCGGCTATCCTGCGCTGCTCCTCCTCCTTTCTCTGCCGTTCCAGCTCCAGCTGCTTCTGCCGTTCAGCCTCCAGCAGCCGTTGACGCTCCGCCTCAATCTCTTCCGCACTCTTCTGTTTTACTTCCGGCACCTTCTTTGCGGTTTCCACCGCCGCTGTCTCCTCGAATGGCTGTGTCAGAATCTCCTCCTTGTCGGTCTCCGCAGGGGCCGCTGGAGACGCTTCCTGTGATGAGGGTTGAGGTACGGATGTATTCATGGCCGGCTCGATAATGCCCGACCCTTCATCCGTGGTGCCGAAATTAATGAGCAGGCCTTCTTCCGTGGGTACCTGCCTCGAACTGAAACCGAACAGGATAAATACAGCAATGAGCACTCCGTGAATCAACAACGTGCCGATAATGCCTCTTCTATGTTCAATAAGGTAGGAGAACATGGCTCATTTTGGCCGGGTAGCCAGTATTAGTTTGTATTCATTGTTCTTTGCTATGTTCATCACCTTTACCACATGTTCGATGGGTACCGACTGATCAACATGCAGGGAAATATAAATATCCTTGTTGTTTCCGATTTTCTGTTGCAAAACCTGTTCCAGATTGTCCAGTGATACGCGCTGATTTTCCACGTAATACTGAAGGTCACTGGTGATGGATACTGTGGTCAGCGGTTTGGCAGCCGTTTGCTGGTTGCTTACGGGTAACTGAAGCTTTAGCGCTGTGGGATGAACGAGGGTGGAAGTGACCAGAAAGAAAATATTCAACAGGAAGATAATATCCGTCATGCTGGACATGCTGAATGCACTGCTCACCTTATTTCTGGTTCTGATAGCCATCCGGTTTTACTTTATGGGTTCATTCAGGAGGTCCATGAATTCCGTTGTTTTTGCTTCCAGCTTAAACACCACCTTTTCAATCCGGGCAACAAGGATGTTATATCCGAGGTACGCGGGTATTCCCACGAACAGACCGCCAACGGTTGTCACCAGTGCGGTATAGATACCGGTGGAGAGCACCACGATGTCCACATTATTTCCCGCCTTTGACATGTCGTAGAACGCGATCACCATTCCGAGCACGGTTCCGAGGAATCCCAGCATGGGAGCGGCACCCGCCACAGTAGCCAGTGTGGCCAGTCCCTTCTCAAGCTTGTATACTTCCAGCTTCCCCACATTCTCTATGGCGGCGTTAATATCATTGAGCGGCCGTCCGATACGCTGGATCCCTTTTTCAATCATTCGTGCCACGGGAGAATCTGAGCTTTGGCAAAGAGCCAGGGCCGCTTCGATCTTGTCATCATGGATGAACTCCCTGATCCGGTTCATGAAATGGGTATCTTCTGCTGCGGCCCTGTTAATGATTACATAACGCTCGATGAAAATATAAATGGCGATGAGCGATAACAAAGCAATGGGTATCATCATCCAACCGCCTTTCATTGCCAGAGCCCAATACGATAATTCCCGGCTCGCGCTACTTGCCGCGCCTATGGCTGTTTCCTGAAGCAGAATAAGTTCCAGCATAAATTTTTTTTTTTCGAAGGTATAAAAAAAACGCTTTTTCCTGTTTATTATTATTTCAACAGCAAACGGAAGGTAAATTTTTAATAATCAGGATAGTGTAGATTGCGGTAACCAGGGGGTATCAATCCTTCCATGTTGAAAACTTTTCTCACTCGGTACTTTCCTTTGTTTCAAACAGCCTGTTCCAATATTGCCGGAGGAGTTCTCCAAAACTGTCAAATTCCTCCCGGTAGAAGAGTCCGACACCCTGTGTATAAGGAGCCTGGTTACTGATGAATTTATCATTTGCACGGTTGAATGCTTTAAGCCTTAGTTTGCCGCTCCTGTTCAGCTTGATATCCATGTCAAATTCTCCCTGGATATCGCTGGCCTTAGTCTCTGCCTGGCTCGTGCCCATGTCAACATAACCGTTGATGGTTACCCTGTCGTTCAGCAGCTGGGTCGACAATGCCACCTCCACCTGGTTTGGTGTGATCTCATCTCCGGGGATATAGTTAAAACCGATATCAAAATCTTCATTGATTTGGGAGATCCAGTTTCCGAGCTGTGTGGAAAGGATCTTGCTGGTGGTGGCTCCCACGCTGGCTACCCCCACCGTTCCGCCACTTGTTCCCTGTGAAGCCTGTGTTACGACACTGGCATCAGGAAGAAAATTGTCGAGTATGAGCAGCGACAGGAACTGGTTCAACAGCTTCTGCTGGGTATTCACAAAGTTCCTGAGATACATGCGTGTTTCCTCATCCACGGTGGGCAGTTCAATATCGAATTGAATCTCCGGGCTCATCAGTTTACCCGTAAGCAGTATCTTGCAGTTTACAGGTATCCGCCGGGCATAGTTCTGATCCATCGCCAGCTCGGAGAGCGATGCCCGCGTCTTATATAATGCCTGCATATCAATCGTGGCATTCAGCGGATCACCGTTGAAAAGGATCTTGCCTCCCTGTTCCACATCAAATTTCTTTACCTGTACGTTTTGCAGGGTGAACATGTAATCTCCCTGTTCGATTTCGTATTCACCCATCATCCGGAAGGTGCCGAGAGTGTTGATCTCCATCTTAAGGTTTCCCTGTCCTTTTCCGCTAAGCACATCGCCTGTCTCCGAATCAAAAATGATCTGCGCCTCGGCATCGGGGGTAATCTCCAGGTCAAAATCAAGCAGTAAACCCTGTATCCTTACCTGGTATTCACTCTTTATAACATCCTGAATCACATCGGCCGGAACGTTGATGAAACGTATATACGCCAGCTCAGACACTTCCTCATCCGAATCCAGAGAAATGAAAATACGTGTGCCCTGTTCAGTTCTGGCAGACACATTGATCTTCATCTCTCCGGGCGGCCCCGTCAACCGGATGATGCCCGTGCCGTACGCCGTACCATAGAACCGGTCGTTATCCCCGGCATTCGTGTTCAGACAATGGAAATTCTTCGCATCGACCGAAAGGTCCAGAAAAATGTTTTTGAAATTATTGGTTTCAATCTTCCCCCACAGGATGGCTTTATTCTTCCCGGAGTCAAACACCTCAACATGATCAAAATACAGATTGTTGTTCCTGATGTTCATGGACTGGGAAAAACGGTATACGGTTTTAAGGTAATTGATCATGAAGGAAGTGTTGTCGAAATCCAGCGTTCCGTTCAACAGAGGCTCGTCAAAGGAACCTTTCAGTGTGAGTTTCCCGTTGACCTTGCCTTCCATCGACGAAAACACTTTATTAAGGACGGGTTCTATTACGGCAATATCAACCTCCTTCAGCGAAAGGTTGAAGTCAAGGGATCCGTCCGGCGGACAATAGTTCCCGTCGACCAGGAAGGTTTCCCTGTTTTCGTTGACAGCTACCACATTCAGGTTTACCGACTTGCTTTCATTCTCCCACCAGCTGGTGATCTGTGTATTCCCGAGGATCTCCCTGTTCAGTGTGAAACCGTTGATCATCATGTTTGAGAAAAAGGCCGGGGTTTCGTACAGGCCGGTAACACGCGCTTCACCGGAGAGAATTCCTTCCACATTAAGTTTTTCTGAACGGGTCAGCTGATTCAGCCATGCCAGATCGAGCCGGTGGAAACGCATCATCAGGGTATCGGCCTGGCTTTTGGATACACCTCCTCTGACAGATAACGATTGTCCCTTATGATCGATCAGGATATTATCAACCATCACCGATGATGAGTCAACAAAGATATGTCCGGTATGGATATTCCATAAGGTATCGCGAACCACTACCTCCGACGGATGAAAGGTTATCAGAGCCGTGGGGTTAT
>JAXDBV010000010.1:0-15851 GCA_034678415.1 Bacteroidales bacterium | reverse complement strand
CCTTTTCTGCCAGGGAGATCATTTGTTCGTACACATCGTTCGTGCCGCATTCGGCAGCCCAGAACATACGCATGATCCATTCCAGCATTCCCGAGGCAATCCATTGGACACCAATGTCATACAGTCCCGGGACGGGATCCAGTTCCGTGGTTACCTTCTGTTCCAGGGTATAATTATTGGTGAGGAAGTGCCTGGACCGCACCATAAGTATATCCCAGGTACCAGAGCTAAGGACAGGCTCGTTTTCGCGGGCACCCGAACCAAAGACGGCGAACTGTGTGTCATGACCGGTGACCACGGCCGGCAGACCGGCTGGTATGCCGGTTTCCAGAGAAGCATTTCCCGTGACGTATCCGATCTTTGTCCCGGGCTCGGCAGCGGGAGGAAATAGATCATTATTCACCCCGATGGCATCCAGTATCCGTTCCGAATATTTCCGGTCTGTCAACCGCGTAAGCATCGAAGTGCCGGCCATGGAGGTATCGTTGACCATTTCGCCAGTCATCCGGTACAGGATCAGGGAAGGAAAGAAAAGAAATCTATGGGCGTTGTCGAGCACCGCGCGACGGTTCTCACGCAGCCATATCAGCTTGTTGATCGTGTTGAAGCTGAAGGGTTGCAGCCCGTTGATGCTGTACAGCTCGGCCAACGGAATATATTTATCAATATTATTCATGACAGGTACCGTACGCTGGCATTGCCATGAGATAACCGGATATGCCAGGTCTCCATCCTTCGTCAGCGGAGCGCCATCGACCCCGAAGCTGGTAACGGTGACGGCAGCCAACTGTTTTTTATCAATTTGCTTCAACACACCGGCAGTGGTGGATTTCAGTTTCTCCCACACCAGGTCGAGATCCCAGACCATTCCGTCAGGGTAATACAGATCAGGAGAGGTGGTGTTCTTTAAGGATTCAATAGCCAGCAATACACCATCGTCACTCACGGCAACCGACCGCACATTGGTGGCACCCACATCGAGAACAAGGATGATCTTTCTGTCTTTCATAGCAGTTACAGTACAAAGGTTATGATACCCGACAGTGCAGGCACGGGATACTCTTCCCTGAGCAAGGAATCACTCACGGATACACGAATGTATCTGAATTCATCCATATAATGATTCGAAATTTCTGCAACCCGTTATCATGCCTTCCACAGTGTGCAGTTCCGGAGGCAGCTCATACTGAAGAACGGAAGATCCTGTCTTCTTTCACCTATGCATACTGGCGGGTATCATTGGCATTGAGGACATGAATCCCCGCCGGCAGCCGGTAAGCAATCATCCGGAGGCACTGCTCCTTTGCAGGGAAAAAGTCCTGTTTAGGGGCAGGATCAAACCATTCATCACCTGTCTTTTCATACTCACATCCTTGTGCGATCAATAAGCTAGTCCAGGATTATGAGAACACTGTCCCGCTGAATAAAGATATGTTGTATCCAAACATTATGCTGGGGCGTGTCGCTATTTCAACAAATATAGAGTTTTTCTTATTCACCTGAAACAGAACACTATTAAAATACCGTCAGGCGTATATTTCATATTTATGTAAAAAAATCAATGGACAGAGTTGTACAGATGAACTGAATCGATTAGATTTAGCCCACGTTTTTGCAGAGCCATTTAATTCCATTTGAGATGTCATACAACAATTTTGTTTTTCATCGGGGAATTCCCCGGAGGCAGTTCATCAGGAATACCCTTGTTACAGGTGTTGGCCTGAGTGTCCTGCCGTTTGATCTTTTTGGTTCCGGACCGGTAAAGGAAGTGGCCCGTCTGGGTTTGATCGGTGTGGGAGGGCGTGGCCGCAGCCACCTGCGTAACCTGCTGAACAGAAAGGATGTGATCATACCTGCGATCTGTGATATAGATCCCATAGCACTTCTCAAGTCACAGGAGATGTTGAACCGTGCAGGGCATAAGAAAGCGGAAGAATATACCGGCAGTGAGGAGGCCTACCTGCAGCTGCTGGAAAGGAACGATATTGACGGTGTGGTGATCTCCACTCCCTGGCTGTGGCATACACGCATGTCGGTCGACACCATGAAAGCCGGTAAATATGCAGGGGTGGAAGTGTCGGCTGCCCTCACTCTTGAAGAATGCTGGGACCTGGTAAACACCTGGGAGGAAACACAGGTACCGTTGATGATACTTGAGAATGTATGTTACCGCAGAGACGTGATGGCGGTGCTGAATATGGTAAGGCAAAATGTGTTAGGCGAGCCGGTCCATTGCCGGTGCGGCTATCGTCATGATCTGCGGGATGTAAAGTTCGATCCCGGCGTGACCTTTGGTGAGGGAGCCAACGGTGAGGCGCGCTGGAGAACGCAGCACTCGATCTACCAGAACGGGGACCTCTACCCCACCCATGGAGCGGGGCCCATCGCCACGATGCTCAATATCAACAGGGGTAACCGTTTCACAACCCTTGTTTCCACTGCCACCAAGTCACGCGGCCTGCATGAATATATCCTGAATCATCCGGAGGGCGGGATTAACCATCCGAACGCACAGATCAGGTGGAAGCTGGGCGATGTGGTCACCTCCCTTATAAGCACAGCCATGGGAGAAACCATCCTTGTCACACACGATACCAACCTGCCCCGCCCCTACTCACTGAACTTCAGCGTTCAGGGTACCAAGGGCATCACCGATTTTGACAGCCATACACGCCGCATCTACGTGGAAGGAGTAAGCAAGCATCATACCTGGGATGATATGAACGAGGGATGGCTTGAAAAATATGACCATCCCCTGTGGAAACGGTACGGCGAATATGCCCAGGGATCAGGGCACGGCGGGATGGATTTCTTTGTGATACATGCCTTTGTTGAAATCATCAAACGGCAGGCTCTCCCGCCGCTGGATGCCTATGATGCCGCCGCCTGGAGCGCCATCACACCCCTGTCGGAAATGTCCATCGCCAACGGAGGAGAACCACAGGACTTTCCGGACTTCACCAAAGGCAACTGGATAAAGAGACCCCCCGTTTTCGCACTGACCGACGAATACTAGGAACCCTGCTTCACCCGCCAGGAATGATATCGGATTATACATAAATAAATCCTCAGTTATGCAGCTTCAATTCATTGACTGGACCATTGTTGGGATATTTTTCATTATAGTGCTCACCATCGGATGGCTGGCATCCAAAACTGCGGGGAAAGACACCACTCAGTTTTTTCTTGGCGGACGCGGCATGCCGTGGTGGCTCCTGGGCATTTCCATGGTCGCCACCACATTCTCGGCCGACACCCCCAACCTTGTGACAGGCATGGTGCGCGAAAACGGCGTGGCCAAGAACTGGGCATGGTGGGCCTTCCTGATAACCGGTATGGTCACGGTATTCATTTATGCCAAGCTGTGGAGACGGTCATCGGTGATGACCGATATCGAGTACTATGAGAAGAGGTATGGGGGCAAAGCGGCCGCCTTTCTTCGCGGTTTCCGCTCTATCTACCTGGGAATCTTTTTTAATGCCATAATCATGGGAACGGTGACCCTGGCCGCCATCAAGATCGGTGCCGTTATGCTGGGGCTCAAGCCCTGGGTCACTGTGATAGGCGCTTCTGTTGTGGTGGTCATCTATGCTTCTCTCGGGGGACTGAAAGGGGTGTTATGGGCTGACTTCTTCCAGTATTCCATTGCCATGTTCGGAGCCATACTCGCGGCTGTGGTAGCCGTGAACCAGCCCGAGGTAGGAGGGCTCACAAGCCTCCTGTCGCACCCGGCCGTGCAGGGCAAACTGTCATTCCTCCCCGATTTTTCTGACCCGGCCGTGCTCGTACCTCTCCTAATTATACCTATTGCGGTACAGTGGTGGGCGGTGTGGTACCCGGGTGCCGAACCCGGGGGCGGAGGATATATCGCGCAACGTATGCTGGCCGCCAAAAATGAGAAAAATGCCATCGGTGCAACCCTGCTGTTCAACTTCATGCATTACGCCATCAGGCCATGGCCATGGATCCTCGTTGCCCTGGCATCCATGGTGATCTTCCCCGACCTGGCATCCATCAAGGACAGCTTCCCGGCCATCACCGATGAGTATCTGAAAGATGATGTGGCATATCCTGTTATGCTCTCCCGTCTTCACCCCGGGTGGCTGGGACTGGTAGTTGCCTCCCTCATTGCCGCCTATATGTCCACCATAGGAACCCATCTCAACTGGGGATCATCCTATGTAGTAAATGATTTTTACCGCCGGTTTGTGAATAAAAATGCATCAGAGAAGTCACTGGTGCTCCTGGGAAGGATTTCCACGGTCACCCTGATGGTCATTGCCGGCCTGCTAGCCCTCTTCTTCCTGGAGGATGCGACACAGGCATTCAATATCCTGCTGCTCACAGGTGCCGGCTCAGGACTGATCTTTCTTCTGCGCTGGTTCTGGTGGAGGATCAATGCCTGGACCGAGCTGGCATCAATCATCATTGCCACCCTCACCGCTGTATTCCTCGTATTCGTCGTCAATGACCTGTGGCTGGCCAACACGTTCAGCAGCATCTATCCTCTTCCCGACGGTTACGAGGCCATGGGTGAGAAAGCATTGTCGGGAACAGTATTCCCGATCAAGCTGGTAATCGCCGTGCTGATCACCACCATTGGCTGGATAGTGACGATGTACCTTACCAAGCCTGAAAAACCGGCAGTCCTACGTTCCTTCTACCGGCTCACCCGCCCCGGCGGCCCCGGATGGAAGAGAGTGGTCAGGGAAGCCGTTGCCGAAGGGGATCATATTAATGAGGCAGACAAAGGTCTCCCATGGGAGATGCCTGTACAGATCCTGTGCGTCTTCATCGGCTGTGCCGTGATCTATTCCAGCTTGTTCTCCATCGGAAGTTTCATATACCACATGCCCTGGCAGGGTGTTATCCTTGCCGCAATAGCCGCCGCCGGCACCTATTTCCTGTTTTTATTGTTCGGGAAACTCAGAGCAAACTAATACCCGGAACAGATACACGGATCATACTTATGAAGCAATATAAGAGCACCGATCTGTTCAACATTATCTGTCAGTTTAAGGTAGACGGAAAATGCGTGGGTGTATCCCCGTTCGGTTCCGGCCTGGTGCACGAGTCGTTCGAGACGGTGTGCAAGAGGGGTAATGTATACCGGCGGTATCTCCTGCAGAAAATAAACAGTTATGTATTCAGGGATCCGGTCCGGGTGATGGAAAATATCGACCTCGTCCTGAAACACCTGGCAAAAAAGATTGCACAGGAGCGCGATCCGGAGGAAGGCGGACGGGCTTCCCTGAAGCTCATCCCCTCATCGGACAATAAGAGTTATTACATGGATCATGAGGGGAATTACTGGAGGATATACCATTTCATTGAGAATACCCTTGTGTTCGATGTGGCGGAAAAGGCCGAGCAGGCATATGAGGCGGCACGCATGTTTGGACAGTTCGGGCGCTATCTCAGCGACCTTGATCCTTCCTCCCTCCATATCACTATCCCTGATTTCCACAGGCTTGACGTGAGGCTGAGGCAACTGCAGGAAGCCGTCAGGGCGGATATCGCCGGCCGAGTGAAGGAATGTAAACCATGGCTGGATTATGTGGATGAACATCAGGCACAGGCTATGCCTGTCTGCACACTTATCAACGAACAAAAAATACCCGTGAGAGCGGTTCATCACGATACCAAGATCAATAATGTCCTTATGGACAAGGTGACACTTCGCGGGTTATGTGTTATCGACCTGGATACTGTCATGCCGGGGACGATCCTTTCCGACGTCGGGGATATGATACGCACGTTCACGCCGAATGCAAGCGAAGAGGAGAAGAATCTGTCTGACCTTCACTGCCGGCTCCCAGTGTTCAAAGCCCTGGTTAAAGGATACCTCTCCGAGGCAGACCGTTTCATTACGAACCTTGAAAAAGAGAACCTGGTGAATGCAGGCATATGGATCACCTTTATGCAGGGAGTGCGGTTCCTCACCGACTATCTCAACGGTGACGTGTATTACAAAACCAACTTTCCGGGTCAGAACCTCAACAGGGCAATGAATCAGTTCAGGTTGCTCGACAGCATTATAGCCAACCAGTCAACCATGGAAAAGATCGTTGCCTGATACTGACCCTGTTGATACGGATCCATCAAATTATTGAATTATATGAGAGGAAATTATGGAATTCTTTTCATGGTTCTCCTTTTTATTTCCGCGGGTATACATGCCCAGGAGAAGGAGCCCGATCCGGCGGTGCTTGAGAAACTGGAGCACTGGAAGGATCTTAAGTTCGGATTCATGGTACACTGGGGACCCTATTCCCAGTGGGGTGTAGTCGAATCATGGACCCTTTGTCCGGAAGATGAGCCGTGGACCCGCAGGACCATGGATAATTATTTTGAGTACAGGCAAGCTTACGAGAACCTGCCGGCCACGTTCAATCCTATGAAGTTTGATCCGGCGGCATGGGCTGCGCTGGCAAAGGAAGCCGGGATGAAATACCTGGTGTTTACCACCAAGCACCACGACGGCTTCTGCATGTTTGACACCAGGCTCACCGATTACCGGATCACCGGACAGGCCTGTCCCTTCCGTACTCATCCCCTGGCGAACATCACGGAGGTGCTGTTCCGGGCGTTCAGAAACGAAGGATTCATGATCGGTGCCTACTTCTCCAAGCCCGACTGGCACAGCGAGTATTACTGGTGGCCCTATTTCCCACCGAAAGACAGGAATGTGAATTACGACCCTGCCAGGTATCCGGAGCGATGGCAGGAGTTTAAACAATTTACATATGCACAGATCGAGGAACTGATGACGGGTTATGGACCCATTGATATCCTGTGGCTTGACGGCGGATGGGTAAGACCCATTGAAACGGTCGATGACGAGGTACGTAGCTGGGGATCATTCCGCCTGACCGACCAGGATATTGACATACCGTCTATTGCCTCCATGGCTCGCCGTCATCAGCCCGGCCTGATCATTGTCGACCGCAGCGTCCACGGCAGGTATGAAAACTATATCACCCCGGAACAGTATATCCCCAAAACAGTGCTCTATGAGCCGTGGGAGACCTGCATGACCATGGCCGGGCAGTGGTCATACAACCCGGATGATACGTATAAAACACCGGGCGAGATCATTCATAACCTGGTAAATATTGTAGCCATGGGAGGAAACTACCTTCTGAATGTGGGTCCGGCGCCCGATGGCACCCTCCCACCATCGGCTGTCAGCAGGATGAAGCAGGTCGGAGCATGGATGAAGTTAAACGGTGAAGCGATCTACGGGACACGACCCCTGCCTCCCTGTAAGGAAGGCAATATCTGTTTCACCGGGAAGAAGGACGGTACACACTATGCCATCATCCTTGTGGATGAGAAAGAACCGGTGATCCCCATCAACATCACCATTCCGGCACTCTCCGTAAAGGCCATCCGGCAGATCAGCCTCCTGGGCTTTCACCGGCCGTTGAAGTGGAAAACAGCCGGCGGACATACAGAGATCCTGTTGCCGGCAGAAACAGCCGTCAACACCAAAAGCTCTGCACTGGCAATAAAAATCGAATACCGGTAATATCTCTCCTCCCGGCACAACTTGTTCCATGATGAAAGTTCATGGTTGAACGATAAAGTCATGGAGCCATTCATTTCGCATTATCCCGCCCGACATACCGGTTTTACCGGTGAAAAGAATTCCGAAGCACCAGCGGGCTGCCGGAAATAAGATCCCTGGCTGTTTTTTACAAATACCTGTTGTACATTGAATTCCATATGTATTTTTATTCTATATTTAATAGTCTATCATCATTCATACCATGAAACAGGGATTATTTTATATCATGTCCAGGCTCTTCTTTCTCTTACTTTTCCTCACCCTCTCATGCACCGGCAAGAGGGATGCCGGTACGGAAACAGCCCCTCTTGAGCCGGCCGGGGTGGAGATTTCAGGTAATACTATCGCCCTTACCTATGCCGGTGACACCATTTTCACCGGGCATATTGAAAGCTCGTCGGGCACGTTACGTATAAACAGGATCACGGATATAAAGAATTCCGTCATTCACCAGGTTATTTCATTCACCTCAGCGACCAATGAACCGGTCAGGATAAAAGGTGTTGTGAATGGCAGCGGACAATCCTTCCCCTGTGAAGCTGACCGTCCGCCGCGACAGAAAAACCTTGTCAGGCATTCGGTTGGGCTGAGCCACAACTTGCGTAACCATGCAGTGTATGACCGGCACAAAGACTGGCTTTTATCGGTTGATTACCCGGCACGGACCCGGGTGATCCCTTTGTCATCCGGTGGCGTTGCCAACCGGTTTGAGATCACATCCACAGGATACCAGATTGGCCTGAGATTCAGGCCACGGTACTATCAGCAACATCGGGGTCTTGAGTTTTTCGAGCCATGGACGTACGAGGTATGGCAACCATCGGTTGCCGGCTGGTGCTCATGGTTCGCTTATTTCAACGAGGTGACCGAACAGAATATCAGGGATGTGGCCGATGTGTTACAGGAGACACTCGTACCCTACGGTCTTTCATACCTGCAGATTGACGACGGATACCAGCAGGAACCTGCCGGGCTACCCTCAACGTGGAACATACCCAATGACAAGTTCCCATCCGGGTTGGGCGTTCTGGCCGAATATATCAGGTCGAGAGGCATGGTCCCCGGTATCTGGACGTACACCTCGTTCCACCAGAAGGAATTTGCCGAATCGCACCCGGAGTACTTTGTGAGGGATGCAGACGGTAACCCGGCCTACGGGCGCTGGGTGGGATATGTGCTTGACGGCTCCAGCCCGGCCACCCTTGACAGCATTATCCGTCCCATTTACAGGGGGCTCCGTGAGAAAGGATGGGGCTATTTCAAGGTGGATGCGCTGAGGCACCTGCGCTACGAGGGATATAACAGTTACGCGGATTATTTTATCGGCCGGAACCTTGACCGTGTGAACATATACCGCGACGTTGTACGGACCATCAGGATGGAGATCGGGGAAGAAAGCTTCATGCTGGGCTGCTGGGGCGCCCGGCCCGAGCTCACAGGCATCATTGACGGATGCCGCATCGGAGGTGACGGCTACGGTTATGCCTGTCTCACCCAATTCAACTCATTCAACAATGTGGTGTGGCGCAACGATCCCGACCATATTGAACTGAGCGAAGAGGAGGGATACCGTTCATGTATGGTCACCACCCTTACTGGTTCTCTGTATATGCTTACCGACAAAGCGGAGATCTACCGTACACCGGCGATTGAGCCGGCCAGGCGCACACTGCCCGTCCTGTTCACCCTTCCAGGGCAGGTGTACGATGTTGATCCTTCCCGCACCATGGAGCTTGGACGCGTGGACGCCGAGCTGAGCGGCGATGCCCAGCGAGTATTTGACGGGAACCTGGAAAGCCCTTACAACCTGTACTCCCTCGAGATAAACAAACCCTGGGAATCATGGATGCTGCTGGGTCGCACCGAAGAGCATGAGAAAACGATCTCCTTCTCTGATCTCGGACTGGACAAGAACAAGGAATACCTGGTGTTTGAGTTCTGGACCAAACAGTTTTGCGGTATCTTCCGCGACGTGTTCATCCCCCCGCCTGTTAACCGCATATTCAACTGCCAGCTGTTCTGCATACGAGAAAAAAAGGATCATCCTCAACTGTTGGCAACAAGCAGGCATATCAGCTGCGGGGGAACCGAACTGAAAGACCTGGAGTGGAACCAGAACACCCTGTCGGGAAGAAGCCAGCTGGTCCCCAATGATCCATATATAATATATATACACGAACCGGAGGGATACCGGCCAGGAGAGGTTTGCTGCAGCGATGCCGTAGTGAAGGGCATGCGGCATTCAGGAAACATTCGCAGCATCACCCTCCTGTCGCCATCTGCGACAGAGGCACGGTGGAGGATCCAGTATTGACGGGTATGAACCACAGGGAGCGTGTGCTTACTGCACTCAACCACGGGATACCCGACCGCTGTCCCATACAGATTAGCCTTACTGCCGAATTCGAACGGCGGCGGCGGGTTGATCTCCGGCGGAAAAGACAAGCCCTGGAAAAAGGTCTGTCATGGCAGGAACCCTTCTTCCCGGAACAGGCCCTCGACCAGGATATCATCGTGGCATGGTACGGCACCTGGGGATGGAGCACCACCGACCTCTCTCCCTGCGATGTTTTTTATGACAAATGGGGAGTAAAGAGACAGGCTGTGGAATACCAAACCCGTTTTGGCACAGGTATATATCTCAAACTTGTAGGGCAACCGCTGGAGGATGAAAAGAACCTGACATCTTATACCCCGCCCGATCCCACTGATCCCGAGGTGTACCGGAACAGTGTGGTGGCCTTCAGGGACTACAAAAAGGATTACTTCATTGCCGGCGCAACGGGTACCACCATCTTCGAGAAAGCCTGGGCATAGAGCGGATACGACAGGCAACTGGTCGATCTGATCGCCAATCCCGGCCTGGCGGAGGAGATACTGGAAATACCGTACCGTTATAACCTTGCCATAGCGAAAAAAATGACTGCAATGGGTGTTGACATGATATGGACCGGCGATGATGTGGGCACACAACGCGGCATGCTCATCTCACCGGATACCTGGGGATGCTTTTTCAAGGAACGAATGGCCCAATTCTACGCCGAGCTGAAGAAGATCAATCCGACATCAAAATTGCCTATCATTCTGACGGAAATATCCTTCCCATCATTCCCGATCTTATTGATACAGGTCTGGATATTCTGAATCCTGTTCAGCCTGCCTGCATGGATCCTGAGCTGCTGAAAAGGAAATACGGCAGGAAGCTATGCTTCCGTGGAAGCATTGATGAACAGAGGACACTGCCTTTCGGCACTGTGCATGATGTAAGGGTTGAGGTCAGGAAGAGGTACGAAACCATCGGCAGACACGGCAGCCTTATTCTCAGCCCAACCCATAATGTGCAGCCTGACACACCAATGGAAATCTTTTGGGCAATGGCCAACAGAATCGAGGAAGGGTACCCTAAGAAAAGAAAGAATTAGTTGTCATTCACATTCCTTCGTTCTGCCTGGCAGCCAATAGCTGAACCTAAGCCTGTGTCGTTCGTGGAATTGCACAGTGAGTAAAGGTTGCAAGAGATGGTTTCATATAAAATGTTGGACATTTGACACGACCCGACGGGATAAAACAGATGGGGATTTTTTGTGAAGGCACGGGAACAGAAATGATGACGGGTGGCAGGGTAAATAATTACCCTGCTCCTGGCTTCCCGGACAATGAAAACTTTGCTAACTTTAGAAAGAAAAGAATCCCGCGGGATGAATTAATGAATTAATTATTGAGAGAATTCTGTAATAAATTACATAATTTATGAACGCGTTAAGACCACTATTTTTCGGTTGTTTAATCGTGTCTGCCGGCCTGTTATCATCAGCGCAGCAGGTGAATGACTGGGAGAATCCCGGGGTGTCTGGTATTAACCGTGAGGAAATGCATGCCACGTTTCTGCCCTTTCCGTCGGTGGATGCAGCGCGGGAGAATCGTTGGGACGCATCGCCATACTACCGGTTGCTCAACGGCAACTGGAAGTTTCACTGGGTGGAAAAACCTTCCGACCGGCCGGTGGGATTCCATGATCCCTCATTTGATGTGACCCACTGGGAGGAAATTCCTGTTCCGGCCAACTGGGAGCTAAACGGATTTGGGACACCCATCTATGTTAACATCCCATACGAATTCACGCAAAATCCTCAGCCACCCGACATACCCGATGACTATAATCCCGTGGGATCATACCGCCACACCTTCACCATTCCCCCGGAATGGGAAAATCACAGGATCTTCATCCATTTTGGTGCGGTGAAATCGGCCATGTACCTATGGATCAACGGTCTTAAGGTAGGATACAGTGAAGATTCAAAGCTGCCGGCCGAATTTGACATCACCGGCTATGTTCACCCCGGTGAGAACATCCTTGCTCTTGAAGTATACCGTTGGAGTGACGGGAGTTTCCTGGAGTGCCAGGACTTCTGGCGTATCAGCGGCATTGAACGTGATGTGTACATCTATGCCAGTCCCCTGACCCATATCCGTGATTTCTGGGCCAGGGCAGGACTGGAAAACGACTACCGTGACGGGATACTCGAGGTGGACGTGGAGCTTGTCAACTACCATCCCAGGCTCCGATCCAATGCCACGACCTTGGAGATGTTGCTGTATGATGCGGCAGGGAATCTGGTTAAGGAGCAAAGGATGGCCATCGATCTTAATAAAAATAAAGCGTGCACGCTAACCCTCCGGGACAAACTGGCAGAACCTGCACGGTGGACGGCCGAGACCCCGAACCTGTATACCCTGGTGCTGCATCTGAAAGACAAGAAGTCGCAGACGATCGAAGCCGTAAGCTGTAATGTGGGATTCAGGAATGTAGAGATTAAAGACGGACGGTTGCTGGTCAACGGTGTGCCGGTCACCATCAAGGGGGTGAACCGCCATGAACATGACCAGTACACCGGTCATGTGATATCGCGCGAATCGATGCTCAGGGATATACAACTCTTCAAACAGAACAACATCAATACGGTAAGGACATGCCACTATCCCAACGACCCGTACTGGTATACCCTCTGTGACATTTACGGCATTTACGTCATTGACGAGGCGAACATTGAATCGCATGGCATGGGGTATAAACCCGACAGGACCCTGGGCAATAATCCTGACTGGATTTTGGCGCACATGGAGAGGACCACACGGATGGTGGAGAGGGATAAGAACCATCCCTCTATCATCATATGGTCGCTGGGCAATGAGGCGGGCAACGGTGTTTGTTTCTATGCCACCTACGACTGGTTAAAGGAGAGGGACAAAACCCGTCCCGTGCAGTACGAGCGCGCCGAGCTGGATCGTAATACCGATATCTATTGCCCCATGTACCCCTCCCTTGATGAACTGACCGGTTATGCGGAAAAAAATAGCGACCGGCCGCTGATCATGTGCGAGTACGCTCATGCCATGGGCAACAGTACCGGCAATTTCCAGGAATACTGGGATATTATGGAGAAGTTTGATATCCTCCAGGGCGGTTGCATATGGGACTGGGTTGACCAGGGATTTGTGAAGACTACCGACACCGGTGAAAAGTACTGGGCTTACGGCGGTGACTTCGGTCCCCCCGGGGTGCCGAGCGACGATGATTTCTGCCTGAACGGGCTCGTGTGGCCGGACAGGACACGTAAACCGGGACTGTTGGAGGTAAAAAAGGTATACCAGAACATTGGATTCAAGGCGGTGGATCTGCAAAAAGGAACTATCGAGATCACCAATAAATTCAGCTTTATCACCCTGGAGGGATACATTGTTGAATATAACCTGATAAAAGATCATACCGTACTGGCGAAAGGTAGTATCCCAGTGTCTGACATCGGTCCCCTGAAAAGCAGGATCATTGAACTCGATCTGCCGGCGCTGGAAGCCGAGCCGGGAGCGGAATATTTCCTGAACTTCATTGCCACAACCAGCGAAGAGACAGCACTGGTTCCCGCCGGGTATGTGATAGCACGCGAGCAGTTCAGGCTACCGATAAAAAAAGAAACGCCTATTGCCATCCCCGAGAAGACAAGCCCGTTCAGGACATCCGGTAACGAACAGGCCTTGGTATTGATGAACGATGATCTCACGATCGTCTTCGACAGGGTTAGCGGGGAAATCGCAGCCTTTACATACAAGGATAATATCATTTTCAGGCAGTCTCCCGAAACGGTATTCTGGAGACCGCCTACCGACAATGATTTTGGGAACAGGATGCCCATGGAGTGTGCCGTATGGAAAAATGCCGGGAAGAACCGCAGGCTTGAATCGTTTGATCTGAAAAAGATCGATGACTACCATTACCGGGTGGTGTCGAACTTTTTCCTTCCCGATGTATCATCAAAAAATATTATCACTTATGATATCCACAGTTCAGGTGACCTGGTCATCAACACCCACTTCATACCGGAAAAGGAAGGATTGCCTGAGATGCCGAGGTTTGGTATGAGGATGCTGATCCCTGAGGGATTTGAGAAGATGTGCTGGTTTGGCCGGGGGCCTCATGAGAATTATCGTGACCGTAAAACCAGCGCGTTTGTGGGCTTCTATGAGAGCATGGTAACCGACCAGTATACTCCCTATATCAGTCCGCAGGAGAATGGCAACAAGACGGATGTGCGATGGATGGCGCTGAGCAAGGACAACGGATCGGGAATCCTCTTCTGCGGCATGCCCCTGATGAGCCTGTCGGCGCTTCATTACACGATGGAAGACCTGACGCAACCGAGAAGAGGCAGCATGCATACCGTTGACCTGAAGAAAAAGGATTTCGTGTCATTACATATAGACATGCAGCAACGAGGTGTGGGAGGTAACGATTCCTGGGGAGCCAAACCGTTGCCCGTGTACCGCCTGATGCCTGACGAATACAGTTTCACTTTCAGGATCAGGCCGTTTGAGAAAGATACGGATCTGTGGAAACTGGCAAGGATAAGGCTCGAATAGACGGAACAGGAGGGCAATTTTTACGGAAAAACGGTTGATATTTATTTACTTAATTTAAGGTACCCTATTCTTTTTCCCTGCCTCATTCCCTCACCACACCCATGGCAGCAGGCGATACCGCACTTTCATGGAATAATCCCGGTATCCATCCAGCTCTTCCTGCAGGGATTTATCTTCCAGTGCTGTTCGAACCAGGAGCAATATCATGAGGATTCCAGCGGGAACCAATGCCCATGAGGAGTCGAGCAGGAGAGGAGTTGCCAGGTATGAGAGCAGCGCACCAGAATAACCGGGATGCCTGATCCAGCGGTATGGTCCTCCTGTCACCACCCTGTGTCCGCGTTCTGCCTGGATGCGCACCATGCCGGAGAAGAAGCGGTTTTCCACGAGGGCATACGAGCCCAGTACAAATCCAGCCAGGAAAAGGATGAGGGCTATGATGTTCATGGTCAGGGTGAAAGAAGGAGACCATCCGAAGCGTTCGTCGAGCCCGGCAACCAGAGGGATCGATGCACCGCCCATGCTTACCATGGGAGCCAATATCCTGTCCCATGACTTGGTGTTTTCATGCGTCCCGAAACGGGATCGTTCAATGATGAGGTCGGGATGGCGCCGTGCAGCCAGCAAGCGGCTGATAATGAAACCCAGTATACCTGTCAGAGCGAATACCCATGCTTCCCACCAGCCCCACCGCCAGGAGAGAAGAAGTGGCAGGAATGGAACGACAAGCACAACGATCAGCATTATAACAATCCTGAAAACTCTGATTTTTAAATTTAGCATGTTCAGATTTTTATGTTAACACAATCAGGTTTTGAATCAAGGCAATGGCTTCTCCGGCCAGCGGGGGTCCTCATTCTGCGCATATCCCCGGATGTCAGGAAGAAAAATCATATTCGGCGAAACATATTTGCGGTACAACCTGTTTATTTTCATTATGTTCTTTTGGCATACAGCCGAAGAGAAGTAAATATAAGGATTTGCCAGTTATTTATTACCATCCATAACTTGTAGAAATTTCTGAAAAAACACGATGAATTATTGGATGGTTATTTATTTTTGAATATTTTACAAAAAAGCCGGACGAGGGGTGAGTTTAACGACTGAAAACATATTACTGATCGGATCGATCTTGCTGTTCATATCCCTATATGCGGGAAAGACATCATACAAATTTGGCGTTCCGATTCTAATATTTTTCCTCGCGGTAGGCATCCTGGCCGGTTCTGAGGGCATTGGTGGCATATATTTTGACAATCCCAAGACGGCGCAGTTTGTAGGGATCATCGCGTTGAACTTTATCCTGTTTTCAGGAGGTTTTGACACCTCCTGGCAGAGCATAAAGCCGATAGTATGGCAGGGATTT
>JAXDBV010000009.1:0-12341 GCA_034678415.1 Bacteroidales bacterium | reverse complement strand
AGATCAGGAAACTGGGAATGAAGATGCCCATCATTGCTGTAACGGCCGACACCAACCAGGAATCGAGGATCAGATCACAAAGTACAAGCATGAACGATTACGTGGCCAAACCTGTGAAGGGCGATGAGATCAAACGTATCCTGATACAATATTTCACCAGGACCAGGAATTAGGAGGAATATTTACCGTCTGTGGAAAAAATCGATATCCAGTCGTTTTTGGTGGAAATGTCGGTTCATCCGATGGTGGATGTACGCTCACCCGGGGAGTACATGCGTGGCCATATACCCGGTGCTCATCTCATCCCCCTGTTTGATAATGAGGAAAGGATGCTGGTCGGCATCACGTATAAAAATGTCAACCGGCAGACAGCCATAAAAAAAGGGCTTGGGATCGTGGGTCCCAAGATGGCTGAATTCGTCAGACTGGCCGAGGAGATTGCCGGTGACAACCCCTTGTTGCTTTACTGCTGGCGGGGAGGTATGAGAAGCCAAAGCATGGGATGGCTGTTCGATACGGCCGGCATACACACTAGGGTACTGAACGGAGGATATAAGCATTACCGGCGATATCTCAGGACGCGTTTCGTAGAAGCCCGTCATCTGCTTATACTGGGAGGTTTCACCGGCAGCGGTAAGTCGGAAATCCTCCGGGAGATTGCCCTCCGCCAACAGCAAGTGATCGACCTGGAAGAACTGGCTTGTCATAAAGGTTCAGCCTTCGGCGCAATAGGGCAGAAACCTCAGCCCACTACCGAACAGTTTGAGAACAACCTGTTTGAACGCTGGAGAAAGCTGGACCTGGATAATACCATATGGCTTGAAGATGAGAGCAAATCCATTGGGAGTATCCAGATCCCTGACGAGATTTTCCGGACCATGAAATGCAGTCCGGTGATTATGATCTCCCTTCCGTTAGCAATGCGGGTTGAGAGGCTGGTAAGGGAGTATACCGGCTGTGATCCGTCGCTGCTGCTAACCTCTATCAGGAATATCAGCAAAAGACTGGGTCATGAAAACACACTGGCCGCCACCACGGCTCTGGAAAAAGGGGACTTTCATTCCGTTGCTGATATCACCCTCCGCTACTACGATAAAGCTTATTCACACACTCTGGAAAAAAAGTGCACATCGCAGCTGCATGTTCTTGAACTGAATGAAGATAATCCTTCTGCCGCCGCTGATATTATCATCTCTTTCGCCCGGGAAAAAGGACTTCTCTTTTGAAACAGGGAAAAACATTTTTACCCTTATAAGTTCATTTGGTACATTTCCGTATTTGTCGTATTTTGGATAAAAAAACCGGTGTAACCAGAGATATTCTTTATGGAACATCCGAAAATATTTGAGACGATAGGCTACATTGTAAAGGTCGAAACACTGACCACGGTCAAATCAAACATCCTGGCCAACACTCTCGTGCTCGAGAGCCTTGAACCGTTTCCCGGCTACCATGGCACCGATTTACCCCTGTCCTTTAAGCCCAGGATACTGTACCTTGTCACACAACGGATCCACTCATTTGAGGAGATTGCGCTGAAATCAAAGGACATTTCTGCGGTTTTCAGCCACCCGTTTAACGGCACACCGGCTGAAATAACCATTTTCAAAAAGCTGTACCATGCCATACGTATAAAATACCTTGACAGTTTTGACCTGATCCCAGAATTACAGTCTCACTATCAGGAACGAGGTCTTCGTTTCATGGGACTGCGCACCATAGAATCACCGGCTACAATAAAAGTACACCGGTATTTTCTTGTGGAAGAAACCGGTGAAGGCATTTACCGGGATATGGTAGAGCCCGAGCAGGCCTATTTTGAGATTCCCAGGCGCCTGGACTGGGATGCATTTGAAGAGCTTACGATGAGGGTAAAGAACAATATCGATAACAGGAATTTTGATGCCGCCCAGGGAGTGATGTACCGGTATTGTGGTCCGGTGGAACTGGTACGTATCTGGGATAAAAGCAACTCAACGGAACGGATGGGAAACATCCGTGACACCTACCTCGATTATTTTCAGCGGAAACAATGAAACGGCATGAAATAATCATTGTCCCTGCTTTCTTTCGACCTTCATCCACAGATACACCTTATCACCTCTTCGCACCAGTGTGCCAACAGGGATAGAGCATAATTCACCCTTTACCGCAGATTCTGTATTTCCTTGTTCCAGACGTATCTGTGTAACTTTTGTCTCCACAACGCCTGTGGTTGGTCCCATGATCAGCAATTCATCTCCCTGATGAAGGGATCCCGTCTGGATCATGATCTCGGCCACTCCTATCCTGGTATAGTAATTATGTATCTTGCCGATAAATTTTTTCTGCCGGGTAGCGACCGACCCATATTGATGTGACCATTCACCGAGCCGTTGACCCAGGTAATAACCGTCCCAGAATCCCCGGTTAAACACCGTTGCGAGCCGCTTCTTCCATGTTTCAATCTTCCCGGGGGTAACATCATTGGAACACCATGCGTGGATGGCCTCGTCATAACAGCCGGTTACAACCCTGACATATTCAGCCGAACGGGCCCTGCCTTCAATTTTAAGGACGCGCACCCCCGAATCCAGTATTTTATTCAGGAAATGAATGGTACAAAGATCTTTCGGCGACATGACATATTCGTTATCAATGTCCATTTCATATCCCGTTTCCTTATCCCTTACCGTATAGGCTCTTCTGCATGGCTGCAGACACTCCCCCCGGTTGGCTGAAGCATTCATTTCATGAAGGCTCATGTAACACTTACCCGAGACGGACAGGCATAATGCGCCGTGAACAAACATTTCCAGCCGTACCTTGTTTCCCGACGGGCCACAAATATTGTTTTCATCCACCTCCCTGCTGATGGTGTGTACCTGTTCGAGGTGTAATTCGCGTGCCAGCACGATGACATCTGCAAACCGGGCAAAGAATCTTAGTGCATCCGTGTTACTGATGTTGACCTGTGTGGACAGGTGAACACTCATCCCCTTTTCCCGTGCATACAGTATGGCTGCCATGTCGGAAGCAATGACAGCATCCACGCCTTTTTCCACAGCGGTATCAATGAGTGTGTGCATCCTTCCCATATCATCATCAAACAGCACGATATTCAGTGCGAGGCAGGAACGGATGCCGTGCCGGTGACAGATAGCTGTGATCCTCTCAAGATCCCCCAGGGTAAAGCCGGCGGTTGAACCGGCGCGCATATTCAGGTTTTCCACGCCAAAATATACGGCATCCGCCCCTCCCTGGACAGCAGCCATGAGCGATTCATACGATCCTGCAGGGGCCATTAATTCTATGCTCTTCCTGTGCATCCTCATGTGCAATAAATCCTTAAATCAGGCGGCCGGTGATCCAGGGAAGAATATCCTATTCCGCCGCTCTCATTACGATTCGGATAGTGGTTCCTTTGCCCGGCTCAGAATACTGAACAAACAGCTTGCCCCGGTGATAATTTTGGATAATCCGTTTCGCCAGTGAAAGGCCCAGTCCCCACCCCCTGGGTTTTGAGGTATACCCCGGTTTGAAGATGGTTGAATGGAGCTTCTTGGGTATCCCCTTCCCGGCATCGGTGATATCCACAAATACCTTGTTACCATGCTCAGTGATGGACAGGATTATCATTCCCGTACCACCCATGGCGTCCACCGCATTTTTGCAAATATTCTCAATAACCCATTCGAACAATCCGGGATTCAGATCAACAAGAATCGGCTTCTCTTCCAGGCCCGTAATCCGGTAATCAATATTACCGGAAGTCCTGCTCCTCAGGTATTGGACTGAACTGGTCACCACATCCCGTAAATCTCTTTTTTCCAGTACCGGCCTTGATCCGATTTTGGAGAAGCGGTCGGCAATTTTTTCGAGCCGTTTGATATCCTTTTCAAGTTCTGCAAGGGTCTCTTCATCGGCTTTTTTCATTCTGAACAGTTCGAGCCACGCCAGTAACGATGAGGTAGGTGTTCCCAGTTGATGTGCCGTTTCCCTGGTCAAACCAACCCATACCTGGTTCTGTTCTGCCCTTCGGGAGGCATTAAACGCAAAATAGGACACGGCAATAAACAATACGATGACGCCTAGCTGGATGAATGGGAAGTTGAATAACCTGGATAGGAGTGTGGAGTCACGGTAATAAAGAAAGTATGCCTCGCCTTCGCCAAGGCTTATCATGATAGGATCATGCTCGGATTTCATCCTGCCGAGCTGCCGTTCCATATACTTTTGACTGCTTAACCTGCGGGGATCAAGGTTGCGGGTTGAAATAGTATCCAGGTTATTATCCACAAGAACAACCGGTACGGTATTGTTGTTTTCGATCAGTTCCAGCAGGAGTTCAAACTCAGCTTCATTCACTTCCATATCGATCAGTTTTTTCGTGGCTTTCGCCCAGAGCTCCACCTTTTTCCTTTCTTCAGCCGACAGGTCCCTCACAAGAATATTGGTATAGATAAGCGACGAGAGCCCGATAAGTACTGCGCTTATCAGCAGAATGACTTTCCAGGGCTTATTCTTTGTATAGATATTCAATGCAGATGAATTAATAATCTGTCTGTTTCATTTTCTTATCAGTGTATCCCTAACAACCGTTGTATCATCATCCCACTGAAGCCGGAATTTTGGTTTGTTGGAATCACCGGATCGCGGGGGAATTCGTCTCACGGTATCCTTTTCCTCCCATTGAAGGCGAAACCGGGAAACGCTATCGCCCCTGTCTGTTGTGACCTCATCACCGGTAATACCGGGGCTGAATTCTTCCCTGAGCAGCTCCCTTAGCACCTTCCCTTCCTGCGACATCCTTTCCCTTAACAATTCCTTTACGGCCGTTTTATCATAAGATACCCGATAATTGTCAGTGGTACCTGTGACAGCAAGGTACAGGCTCGTTCTTCCCAGGCCGTCGTCTTCTACGATACCAAACTCCGTGTTCTCAGGCTTGGCCCTGGCCGCCTTGCGCGCCAAAAGGTCTGAAAGCAGTATCCTCAGATGATAGTCGATGGCATGGTTCATTCCATGCTCACCGGCAAGAAATATATTAAATGCATTGGAACGAATTTCCATCTGTGGAATGGTTACCACCTCATTCTGGATATAGATCTCGTTTTGAAGCTCGGAAAACCGGATATCCTGCAATTCCGACAGTTCAATGTATTTTGACAGGCTCATGACAGGTTCAAAACCGATCAGTTCGCCGTTCCGGATACGGAAATTGCTGTAAGCAACAAGCCTGGCACGGTCAATTTTCCATTTCTCCTTCCAGATACAACGGATATTCAGATCCCCTGAGGTGGTGCCTCGAAGATGCTTGTCCATGATAAAATCCTGCCCAAAATTGTTGAATGCCTGGAAACAATTTCTGATTTCAATATCCTTCACGCTGACCTGTAAGTTGGTGGTTAGCAGGCCATCGGCATTTTTCCAGGCAGCGCCATCGGCACTGATGTCGCCTCCCATACTGGCGGCGTTGAAATGGCTGAGCTGGATGAGACCCGGGAAATAGATCAGGTTTCCCTTTACACGTTCGGCGGTAAGGTCTTTGTATTGAAAGGTACCTGCAGCGATATTGAGATCCAGGTAAAGCCGGAGGGGCAAGGCAATGTTCTTATCCTTTTCCTTGCGTGTTTGACCGGCCGCCCGTCCTGGAAAAGTTTCTGGTGTGATGAAAGAAGATTGCACATTCCCCGAAACGGATATCATGGTACTGTTCCCTGAGAGAAATGGAAACAAATTCCGTATGCTCAGGTCAGCGTTGATTGTATTTTTTCCATACCTCAGGCTGAATCCGGAAAGTGTCACAGGATCGTCCAGAATTACGTTACCGTTCACTGATTGCGCCTGTAAAACCGGATTTTCTGCTGCAATGTCAACATTGCGCAGTCTCACCACACCGTTTGCCGACAGTCTTGCAAGGTCAGCCCTACAGGGCATGCGGAATCCATCCATGGGCAAGCTGAATGTTAAATTCATAGTCGCCTCGCCACTGATTGTCCCGAGCCCGGGTATATGAATCAGATCAGCCAGTTCCTGCAATAGCAGGGCTCCTTCCAGTTTTCCTTCCAGGGCAGGATCAGTAGAAGAAGGTACGGTGAGATATCCAGACAAGCTTCTGCCGCCAAAGGATGCACTGACAATATCCAGTCGGAGCGTCGCGCCGGGCCTGTCACCGGGATGATGACTGGCAAAGTATCCTTTCAGATGAAGGTTTGTGATGTCCGGGCATTTCTTTTTCATCTTTATTACTCCATCCCTGAGAACAACATTCATACGTATTTGTGCTCGTTCCCCGGGATTTTTCATGATCCTGCCGTCTACCTCCACCTTACCTGTCGACACATTGAGTTTAATGTCTTTTTTTACTGGATCGGGAAGCAGTGCGATCCATTGACGGATATCAGCCTGGCTGGTTTTCACCGTCAGGTCAGTAGTGGCTCCCGGGCCCAGGACGAGCCCTGAAACATCCGCAGGAATGCCTGCCACCGATATCCGGGACGGATCGAGCCGGTACTGACGGTCGCTGGCCAGCAGTTTCCCCTGCATGGTCATTGATACAGGAAGAGGCAGGTGGTTCTGCCGTATACGCAGCATCGTTACTTCTGTCTCCAGTGTGATATCCAGTTCCTTCTCATCCTCCAGCAGGTTGCCGGTAATGACAAGATTCTTCGCGTTCGATCTGAAAAATATCTTATTCGCGTAACCATTGTAGCGGATTTCGCCGTTCACAAGCTGTATTTCCTTCAGCTCAAATACTGTTTCTTTCCGGTCTTCCCTTTTGGCTGTCTCTTTCCAAAAGATAAAATTCTTCTCACCCTTGCAGTTAACGGATACATTGACAAGGGCATCTTCAATATCGATCTTATTAACAAGATATTTACCCCGGATCATATCAGGAATACTGATTTCCATAAACAAGCGGCGAGCAGATAACAGGGTATCGTTTATCTCATTTCCGGTGGCAGATTGTTTATATACAGGTGAGACCGACAGCAATACATTCCTGAACTCAAGCGATGCGCGGGGAAATTTCCGCAGGAACGAGAATCGTATCTCGGATGCTGTGAATGTTGACTGTATTCCTGCATTGATCTGTTCAGTCACCAACACCTGAACCTGTTTCCTGTAAAACCCTGAAAATATTATGAGTGACAGAGCCAGTAGAAGAACCAGCCCGGCGAACATCAGGAATATGAGCTTTACTACCCGCATGCCAGTATGCCTATTGTATCTCTGTTTTCATAGTACAATATTAACCATTTGCGGCAAATAATTCCGAAAGGATCCGCTGATCAGAAAGGGTATGGTTGCTTCGGATAAATTTTATACAACCGTGATGCAGGGAATTTATTTCATTAGGAAGTTCAGGTCGTCGTTTTCTCCCGTTTCCCGGGGTTCGGATCCTTTGCGAAAAATTCTTGCCGTTCGGGGTCCAATTAAGCGAAGGCACCCCTCTTCATACCAAAGCATAGTCCCTTCGCGGAGGCCAATCACATACACATCAGGGTTAACCTCAATGAATTCCATGATTCTGGCCTCTCTGGTCTCACCGGCATGACCATCGGGGTTCGTGTCGAGGTAATGGGGATTAATCTGGAAGGGGACGAGCCCGAGGGCATGAAAGCCTGAAGGCTGGACAACAGGCATATCATTGGTAGTACGTATGGTAGGACAGGCCACGTTTGCACCAGCGCTCCAGCCGATATAAGGCGTTCCGCTCCTCACTTTCTCGCGGATGGGTTCCAATATTTTCTTGTCCTGCATCATTTTTATCAGCTGCCACGTGTTCCCGCCCCCAACCACTATTGATTCCGCTTTTCTGACGGCTTCCACCGGATCAGGATGATGGTGAATGGGATCAATTTCATGACCTGTTTCCCTGAACCTTGCTGCTACCTTGTCCGCATACTGGTCATAGCTCAGTGTTATTCCAGCGTAGGGTATGAACAGGGATTTCACGCTTTTCTTACCCAGAAATCTTTTAATGTAATGTTTGGGATAATCAAGGTATTCCTCCCCTGCATTGGTAGAATTGCTGATAAGCAATAGTTTCATATATCGTGTTTTTATAAATGAGCCGTGATCAATAACCGGGGATTACAGCATTTGTCTTCCCGGCTATACCATAACCTTCAGATCCTGATTCCTATCACCAGTATATCATCAATCTGTTCTTCTCCTCCCATCCAGCTGTTCAGGGTTTGATCCAGAGCGGCAGATTGTTCTTCCATGCTGTTGTTTTGTACCCTCAGCAGCAAATCGCGCAGGCGTGTATACCTGAATTTCTTTCCTTCACTTCCGCCGAACTGGTCGGCATAACCGTCGGAGAACAGGTAGATATGGTCACCTTTCCTGAGTTCAAAGACATTGTTGGTATAGGTTCTGTCAGGATTTTTCAGCCATGTACCTATTGGAAACTTATCTCCTTTGGTTTCGAACAACTGTCCATCCCTTATCAGCCATAACGGATTATAGGCACCGGCATATTCAAGGATGAGCTCATCCATGGTAATCTTACACAGGGCAATCTCCATGCTGTCGCGGACAGGCTCATCGGGATGGGATTTCGACAACCGCATGCTGAACGTATGATTCAGGTAATCGAGGATTCCAGCCGGAGAAGGATTTTTATATTCCGTGAGGGCTGAATTAAGGATATTAAATCCCAGCAGGGATATGAATGCACCGGGTACTCCATGACCTGTGGAATCGACGGCTGCCACGAACACTGAACGGTCCACTTTCTCAACCCAGTAGAAATCACCGCTGACGATTGCCTTTGGCCTGTAAAAGATAAAGGCATCAGGCAGGGCTGATCTGACATAGCTGATGCCGGGAAGGATAGCGTTTTGTATATGCTTGGCATACCGTATACTGTCGGTGATCTCCAGGTTTTTCCTTTCAATCTCTGTCTTCTGATGGCTTAATATCAGGTTGGCTTTCTGCTTGTTGCGATAACCCCTGTAAAGGGCAAGAGCGGTGGTGATCACCAGCAATATAACGGCAATCAAACCATACTGCTGAAGGTTCTTTTGCCGTATCTCGGCTTCCTGCCGTGCCAGCTGAGCATTCTTTAATTCGATCTCTTTCTCTTTCTTTTCGGTCTGATACCTGGTTTCCAGCTCATGGATGTTTTTTCTGATGGCTTCATTGCTGATGGAATCCTTGATCTGGACGAAGAGGTTATAGTAATGCAGCGCCTGTTCATAGTTTTCCTCTCTCAGGTAAGCATCCCTTAACCCTGAATAGCCCTGCTGCACAGCCTGCAGATGGTTCATCGGCAGCGATATTCCAAGGCTCTTGTTGAAGCATTCAATAGCTCTGTCAACCTGATCGCTTTTCAAACTGGTTTCCCCGAGCCGGATATAAATATCGGAAATACCCATCTGGTCCCTGATGTCCGTGTAGATTGACAGGGCTTGGTTCAGCATTCTGATACTTCTTGAATAATCTCCTTTTCTGTAAAGTACTGAAGCCAGGTTCTTCAACGAATTTGCTTTCCCTTGTATATTGCCCAGTTCTTCCTGTATGCTCAGTGCCCGGTTGAAATACTCATTGGCCATATCATACTGTTTTCTCTCCAAGTATAATTCACCGATTTTATCCAGGCAAAAAGCCATACCGCTATTCTCACCGATCTCTTCATTAATTTTCAATGCCTCTCCAAAATATTTCAATGCCTGCTCGTTATTATACAATTCTTTGTATATGAGACCGATATTAAATAAAGAAGTAGCCATTCCCGGTTTATCTCCCAGTTCTGTCCGAAGGGTATAGGATTCCTGATAGTACTGCAATGATTTCTGGTAATCGCCCCAGTAATTAAATATTTCACCGAGATTATTCAGAGTATTTGCCATTCCCTCCCTGTCGCCTAGGTCTTTCTTGATCTGGTACGACTCCTGGTAATTCAGCATTGCGTTGGAATAGTCACCCCTGAATTTGTATATCTCTCCGATATTGTTCAGGAACCGGGCCCTGCTTGGCATGTCGTTGAGGGTTCCGCTGGTCTCCAGCGCCTTGTTGTAGAATTCGATTGCCTTGTCAAAATTACCCTGGCTCCGGTATAATACTCCAAGGTTATTGAAGCATTTGGATGAATTAAGGATGTCACCCACGGCTTCAGCCACAGCAACCGCTTCAAGGTAGTAGTTTTCCGCCCGGGTATAATCCCCCTTGATATAACAGGCTTTACCAAGGTTATTGAGGGCGACGGCCTTTTCGTTCTCACGATTTTCCTGTGAGGCAAGCTCAAAGGCCTGACGGGCAAATATTATTGACTGATCAGGCGATTGTCTTAGCACAGCATCCGACAGTTCGTTGAGCAGACGGATTTTGTTTATCCCTTTCGATTTTTCCATCAGCCTGACAAGGCTGTCAGTCACTTCCTGAGGATGTACCAACTGGCATACCGCGAGGAAGAGAAATAACAACGTGTGATGGTTGTGCATCCGTGTCATGGGAAGAGATATGATCAACCTTTAAAAATAAAAAAAATCCGGGAATGATTTCCCGGATATGAACACAGCAGAAACGACATGCTAACTAATTTTCCTGAAAAAATACGATCTGCAGGTTTTTTACCTCTATGGGCGGGAATGGCACCAGGTCGTCAAGATTTACCAGTTCATCAGTAAATCCTATATCGGCAGGTCTTTTATCCGCTCCTGCGGCGACAAACCCGTTGCTGTTGAAAAATGCTGGCGTCTTGGCGTTCCGGGTGACGAGCGTAACCAAAGCGTCCAGTTCGGTGGGCTGAAGCTGGCCAAAAACCACTCTCACCTCTTCTTCCAGTACTTTTTCCATTGAATAGTTCTCCCACAGATTGGTGCTGACCTCCTCCATTGTCGGTGGCAATGCAACTTTCGCCGTTGCCACATCCCTTATCACATTGTTTTTTGCCACGAAAGCCCAGCTCTTTCCCTCTGTATTTGCAGCATCAATGATAACCGCACTGGGATGGTTCGAATTACCACGGATATACACAACATCACCTTTCTGCCCGGCAAAAAGTTTCATCTTGTTCATAAAGTTAATAGTCAGAGAATCCATATTTGTAATATGAACCATCATATACCTGTCATAGAAGGTATCATCCTCACTGTACTCAATCATGACATAAGCATTCTGGTTGATGATTGTCGTTTGGTTCAGCACACCTAGCTTCATGATAGCCACACCTTTAACCGGTTCGACATTCCAGAACACCTGTAATGCCATGTTATCGTCGTCCTTTACATACATGGCGTAATCCCAAGTAGCATCCTTTAGCTGGACATTTTCCTTTACCTCCACATCCTTCACCCTGTTATCCAGTTCGCTCTCAAAGAACAGGCTCATGGGTTTGTCAATGTTGAACCGCCTGATGGTCCGGATTGTTGCATCGATCATTTCTGCCGACATTTCCCCGATGTAAACCAGGTTACGAAGCTGCCTGTAGAGCGTTTCGCCGGTGAGAAGGTCCTGTTCAGGCTCAAGGAATAAAGCTTTCTTTGCCAGATCAGGTGAGCTGATGGCATTGGATATGCCTACGGAGAACTTGTCAGGCACGATATTGGCCGACTTCTTTTTCTCGCAGGAAACAAAAAGCACTCCTGCCGCAATAACAATAATGAGCAGTTGAACAGTCTTTTTCATAATACTTATGGTTTATTTAGGTACATTATTATTTTACGGTAAAAGCACCCTCGGGGTTACCTATACCACCCTGTCAAGCGGTCAAACGAAAGGGATAGTATCTTGCTGCTCGGCTGTTTCTCAATAACTTATGTCCATCCCGGTGATAGAGAAGTTCTTGTTGTCTTTTTTAACGGGATTGCATTTCAATGAATAAGAAGGCAGGTGGAACCTGACCAGGAATCCTGAGGAAGAATGTTCCCTTTCCATCCCTGCATTAACGGCTTCCCAGGCCATCATGGTTCCTGTAATACCATAAGTCATCACGATGGCTCCCGCGGGATTGTTTACCGTCCCGGCATTCATCTGGGTGGTATTCCGGTACAGGCAGCGCAGGGAAGGCCCGCCACGGTAATTGAACAACGACCATTGACCGTCATATTGACTGACATGACCATAAACAAACGGTTTCCCGAGGATGATGCAGGCATCGTTCACCATGAAATGCATGGACGGCTGGTTGGTGGCATCGATAACCAGGATGTAATCGCTCAAGATTTTCAGTATGTTATGGCGGGTAATTTTAAGATTAATAACCTCATACTCAGATAAGGGATTATACAGGGCAAGCTTTTCCCGTGCGGCGATGGATCTCAGCTTGCCAAGCTCTTTATCTCCGAACAGGGTTTGCCGCATCATGACATCTTCATCCACCATTCCCGCATCAACGATTCCGATACGCC
>JAXDBV010000008.1:0-9852 GCA_034678415.1 Bacteroidales bacterium | reverse complement strand
GCAAATTCCTCGGCATCACTCTTGGTGGCCGTCAGCTTGACGGGCACTTCTCCAAAGGTGCGCACAAGGTAGAAATACATAAGGGCACGGATGGCTCTTGCCTCCGATTCATATGCTCTCAGTGCTTCCGCGGTAAATGAAGGGTCAATCTCCAGCACGCCTTTGGCAAACTCCAGTACCGTGTTACAATAGTTTATTGTACGGTAGAACGCATTCCACCGGCATATGCCATTGTCAGGAAGAATATCGCCGTTGATCACATAGAGGAAATCGGATCTCAGGCGGCTGAGGGAGATCATATCTCCCCGTATCTCCCCCCAGATGAAGAGCAGCTCGGGGATGTTGTACCCCGATCCCTGGGCATTACCCAGCAGGGAGGCATAGCATCCCATCACGGCAGCATGTACATCCTCCTTCGATTTCCAGAATTCCTGCCGGATGATTCCATCTTCCGGTTCAAGGTACAGCCAGTCACTGCAACTGCAAGTGAGCATCAGCCCGGCGAGGAAAATATATATTTTTCTCTTCATACACTAGAAATTAACATTGAGGTTAAATGTAAGTTCCTTGGGTCTCGGGGTGTTCGACCTGTCGTATCCCACGGTATATATGGTGCCGTCGCGGCTGTTGATATTGATCTCGGGATCCTGGCCAAGGTAACGGGTGAAGGTCAGAAGGTTATTCATCGTAACCGACAACCTCAGCTGCTCCACGCCGATTTTTTGGAGGATATTTTTCGGGAAATAGTAGGTCATGGTGACATAGCGCAGGCGCAGGAAGGAGCCGTCATCCACAAAGCGATCGGATCCCAGCCAGTTATACCCGTAACCGATCAGCGCCCTGGGGATGTCGGTCTCATCACCGGGTTTTCTCCAGCGACGGAGAGTAGCCGTGGTCTGGTTATTGTACGAGAACATATTCTCGCCCTGCATCTTTGTTTCATTAATGATCTCATTTCCGTACCTGCCGTAGAAGAAAATATTCAATGACAGGTTTTTGTATTTGATCAGTGAACCGAATCCCCCGGTGAAATCAGGGTTGGCATCGCCAAGGTAAACCACATCGAGGTAATTGATGTTACCGTCATGGTTGATATCTTCATACTTGGCATCCCCCGGCTGGAACTCGTAATTTACTGCCGGGTAGTTGTATACCATCTTTACCGGGTTTTCATTGGCATCATAAATTTTTTGTCCGCTGGCATCCCTGGCAATAAGGTCTTCCTCATCTTTGTAAACGCCGAGGTAACGATACCCGTAGAAAGAACCGATAGGATTACCCACCTGGATGATCCTCTTATAATCGCCATTTGTGGTGGTTCTTCCTCTCTCGAGCGGGTAATCGTCGGCTACCTCCCTGAGGATGTTGTAGTTTCTGGCAATATTAAAGTCAACGCTGACCGTGAGATCCTGTGTTCTGACAGGGTACGAGCGGAAGCTGAAATCCCATCCCTGGTTATCAAGGGTACCCACATTCATCAGTATCCCTTCATAACCTGAGGAGGAAGGTATGGCCACATTATACCCGAACATATCTTTCGTTCTGTTCTTATAAATATCATAATCAAGCATGATCCGTCCTTTGAACATCTCGACGGTAAGACCAAGGTTACGGGTAATGAATGATTCCCATTTCAGGTTCTCGAGCTCCATGTCCACCGGATACACTGCCGTGTTTCCGAGGTAGGTCCAGTTGAATGTCGAATAGTTGTTGAAGAATGCATAGGCTGTTCTCGGGGCATAGCCGTTTTCGCCGTAGCTGGCACGGATGCGTAAGTCATCAAAAAATGTGTATTTTGACATGAACTCTTCGGCCGAAAGTCTCCACGCCAGTGACAGGCTTGGATAAATACCAAAACGGAAATTCTCATCGAACTTTGAGTTTCCTTCCCTCCTCATCCCGCCCGAGATGATGTATCTGTCCTTATAGGAATAGTGCAGGAGGGCGACGAGACCGTTATCCCTGTTCTGCCAGCTGTTGGATGAAAGCTGCAGACCCGATTCCTGTATCCTGGCCGGGATGGACGGGTCTTTCAGCTCTGACGAGGCAGAACCTGCGGTGGTGGTCAGGTACTGGATGCCCTTGCTGTCGTTCGTCTGAAAATTCAGGGTGGCCGTCACCTGGTGGATATCGTTGAAGGTATTGGTATATGAAAGACGGTTATTGGTATATATATAATAGGTATCCTCATCACTGTCGGTAGCCCTGTTCACATACAGGTTTGTCCAGTGCCTGCCCGTGGCAATCTGCGGCAGGAAAAGGTTTCTCTTGGTATTATTGATATCAAAGGCAATATCGAAATTATAGGTAAGACCTTTGAGGATCCTGTAATTCACCTGGAACTTGGGCATAATCCTGTCGTTGGTGGTAATATTGCTTCCTTCCTCGGCCATTGCTACAGGGTTATAGGTGGAGGGGTAAGTTCCCTGGATATTGATTTCCGGGGAGAAGAATACAGGCGTTTGCTGGCCCTGCTCGTCAAACTCGTACACCCCCATGTTGGGCATTTTCTGATATGCCACGGATCGAAGGTTATTGCTGTAGTTTCCGTGCGACATTCCATGGGCGTACGCCAGGTCGGCGCTCAGCCTTAACTTGTCAGAGATATCATAATCAAGATTCAGGCGTGTGGTAAAGCGATTCAGGTTAGTACCCAGGGTCACTCCTTTCTGATCCTGGTAATTCACGGAAAACCGGTATTTGGCTTTTTCTCCCCCGCCGGTGAGGGATAAATCATGGTTATTGATGAAACCCGTCCTGGTGATCTCGTTCAGCCAGTTGGTGTTTTGTCCGTAATTATAGTACCAGTATGGTTCGCTGGGGTCATACAGAAATTCTTTGTTCTCCAGGGTATTCAGGGGTATACCTGTCACGTTCATCACTCCCTCCTGGATCAGCGTGGAATACTGGTCACCCGTGAGCAGCGGGATGGGTTTCGGTTTGAAGGAGATCGTTCCCCTGTAGGTATATGACACCCTGGGTTTCAGGCTTTTCATACCACGTTTGGTGGTGATGGCCAGTACCCCGTTGGCCGCTTTGGTACCCCAGAGTGCGGTGGCGGCAGCATCCTTGAGAACCATGATCTCCTTGATATCATCCACGGCGATGTTCAGCATCTGGGCATACCCTTCCTCGTTGGCGGTGGCAAAATCAAAATCGGAGGAGATATTGGTTTCATAGGGGACATTATCAATAATGATCAGCGGTTTATCGTTGGCATTGAGGGTATTAACCCCGCGTATACGGATGGACATACCTCCCCCCGGATCGCCCGTGTTGGAGACGATATCCACGCCGGCCAGCCGTCCCTGCAACGCCTCATCGATGGTGGAAGCCTGCACCTCTTCTATTCGTGCAGCACTGATCTTCTGAAACGGTATCGCCAGGTCTCTTTCAGCCACCTCCATGAACCCGGTACCGCTCTCACGCCGTTCACCCGTCACCTCCACACCGGTAAGCATCATTACATCTTCCTGGAGAATAACATTGACGGATGTCCTGTCTCCGATGGGCATTGTCTGCGTTTTGTATCCGATGAAGGAAAACTGAATGTAGTTTTCGCGGCTTGTGATGGATAAAACATAATTGCCATACAGATCGGTTATGGAGCCTTTGACGATACGGTTGTTCCTGTCGAGTTCAACCACATTCACGCCGGGCAGCCCCTGTGCATCTGTAAGGCTGGTAACCCTTCCGCGGATGAGGATCTGCTCCTGTGCCTGTAAGGGCTGAGGTATCATCCATACCAGAGTGAATACTAGTGAAATACCGGTAAGGATCCTTTTCATTTTGCAGGTATTTTTAGATAATTATCCAATTGATGTATCACGGCCCTGTTTGAGAGCACATTGCTGTTGGCCATCACAACATTGGCTGTGCGGCCATTCCCGTCAATGATCGTCATATTTCCCGGCTCGTTCAACACTGTCAGGTAGGTCTTCCCGTCGTCGGTTTTGAACAGGGTTTCAATCTGTCCCGACAATTTACCGTTGGGCACCACGATCACTTTTGGCATGATATGATACATAACGAACTTCAGAACCATGTCATGCTGTTCCTGAGTAAAGTCGGAGGCATCGATCACCGGCAGCAAACCATCTGTCACTGCTGCCTGAATGGCGGTATTGTTGGGGATCAGCAGGGTATGGTTCGTTGTGTTGGCTACGTTAGTAATCACCTTAGTGTCAACGTTATATACATAGTCAGGCATACTGGCAGCCGATTTCTGGAGGTAGTTGTGGAAGGCACTGAAGGCCGCCACGCCCTCAATGTGGCGTCCGATATTATTGATAGAAAATCTCAGTGCCTTGCCCACCCTGTATGAGAGTCCGTTCGTGGCCGGTGTTTTGGTAGTGGGGATGATCGATTCGCCGCTTTCAGCATTCCCGGCACCCCAGATATACCCGGCATTATAGCGGATATATTCACCGCCAAAGGTCTCGACAATACTGTTGCTACTCAGGTTTGACATGTCTTCATTCAGCACGATATGCATGTTGATCAGCCTGTTGAGCGCAACACCGGCATTGTTCCCCAGGTCAGGGTTATCGAGAACCCAGGAATTTCTTCCCACATCATAGGTCAGACCAATATTGGTGAAAGTGGTATTGTTGATCATGAAAACGGTCAGGTGTAAGGCAGGATTTTTCACTACATAGTACAGCTCAGTGGTATTGAGAGCCTGCAACATCATGGAATAGTTGGGATTAAGGATGATCTCTCCCAGTACCGTATAGAATGCATCGGTGGCCTGTACCTTGTTGGTTCCATAGAACACGCCGTTACTGCCGAACTCCTTCTTCATGATATCATTTTCGGGATCAAACCGGGCCGGTTCGCCGAAATAGTTCAGGGTTGTTGTGAACTTGCTGGGCCATACCGTGGTACGGAACATATGGGCATTGATGAATTCACTGATGATCTGCGGTGACATGTTGTCGAGTTTCTTGTAGTACACGAGGAACTTACTGTTAAAAAAACCGGTAACCGCATCATTATTTGGCGCGAAGATGGTCCAGCCATCGGTCTGGGCATCGTAGGTCTCCCCTCCCCCGAACTTCATATAGTTCTCACAGTTGGGGGCGAAAACAAGTAAAGGATAGGTTTTGATATATACATTCTCCCTTCTCCCGGCAACCTGCTCATAACGGTCGAGGAAGCTTGGGGGTGCAAGATCATACTCCAGCACATATTGGTCGAGCACTTTCTTGAATTCGCTATACTGAGGGTCGGATGCCAATATCTCTTCGATATTGGCCAGGGGCAGTACCACCTTATCGGTGGCATGAACGATGCCGTTCTCACAAAGGATATCCGCCTCCGTCACCCTGGCGTCCGCCACATTAAACCCGGTGTATTCGGTGCCGGGGAAGAAATAGTTGTAATCGTAGCTGGTCAGGTTGTTTAACGCAAAGAAAGGACCGGTAAAGAAAGGAATGTGTTTGTTGTTGTTATCTTCCACGTTAAATACCGGTGCCGATTCAGGCAGCTGGGGTACGCCGTTCTGGTCGAACACCCGGGTGGGATTATCATTGATGTCTTCCTCATACACCCATTTGTAATAGGCGGTCTGGCGTTTAAAAGCCTTGTCGGGCACCCACCCCTGGACTGCGGTGGACTGGTAGTCGTCGATCTTGTCCCTGGTATACTGGTTGTATACAATGGAATACTTGACAATTTTCGTGGCGGTGAGGGTATCAATATCCTTCGCTGAAGCATATCCCTTCTCAGCAATGAATGTGCTAAATGCCTCATCGGTTGGGGCAAAGACGGTGAAGAACCCTGCCCGGCCAAGCACATCCCTGTAGCCGGCTTTATCAACACAGGACAGGTAGGAAGTAAAGTTCCCTCTCTTCTCCAGGTGCTTGTAAATGGTAGGTTCCAGCCAGTCAGGCCGTTCATAGTATTCGTTGATCTCCTTCCTGCACCCGTCAAGGAGCAAACTAAAGAGGATCAGTATGCAACAAGTGAGTACGGTTCGCCTTCTCATGAACTAATATATTATATTTAAATAATATACTTAAATTCCACTAAAAGCTTCAGAAAGCACTCCTGCTTTCCCCGAAATCACATTATTTATTCTTTTTCGAAGGTCCTCTCGAATTCGATCTCATCAGGTTAAACTACGTTGCCTCTCAGCTTCAGGACCTTCCTTCCCCGGTTGCATATCCATTTCTTATCAGAAACCTGCGTATCCAAGATAATATCTTTTTTTTACCCAAAAAAATCTAAAGACAAAAAACATATGACAGGTGCCGGTTCAGGAATGACATCTTTCCTTGTTATGAAGTAATGTTGCCCAAAAATACGACCACGGATAGGATATCTGGTTATCCGAACCGTTTTTGCAGATATTTTATGCTACACTTAAAATTAAACAGGTATACAGGGAATTTATAAAAGGGAGCAGCCTGTTAACAGCAGGAGTAATTTTCCCGGGACAAGTCTTTACTATTCCCGGTAATGGTAACCCTGGAAGAACAAAATCTTGTCACAATATTATGACCTGCGATATTCGTGTGCCCCTGCCAGAAGATGAAGAAAAAAAGTAGGAAGGAACACAAGGAGAGAAACTTGTGCCCGTATTATCAGAAAACAATATCCCGATATTGTCTGCTTATAGGAGGTGTTAAAAGTCCAGACAGATGATATGCAGTACTTTTTCCCCGGATTTGCATTTTTTGGCTTTGCGGCAACCGGAAATGGATAAATATCCTCATGGGTACGTTGGTATAGCAAAGAACGTGATAATGTACTCCAAAAAAAGATACACCATGGTGTCGGCCAGCTGTTACTGGTTATCAGAAAAATCTTATCTCGGGGACAGCAAATCTTGCGATACAGGAAGAACAAGGCATGTTAACTGGCTACGCCTGAGAGATAACTGTTCCCTGAAGGAATTGAGAGTACTGAACACTCACCTGGACCACGTAACGCATACAGCCCGTGAAAAACAAGCGGATCTTATATTGGAGGAAAGCAGTCAATACCTGGCTGAATTTCCTCAAATAGTGGCCGGTGATATTAATGCTGATTCCGAAAATAAAGCAATAAAAACAATAATGAACCGGGGCTGGACTGATACATGGATTTCCATTCATGGAGACAAGGACCCGGGATTCACAGGTCATGGTTCCCTTGGTATGAAGAAACCACAAAAATCCGCAGGAATGATAAAATCGATTTCGTCTTTTGCTGCAGCAGGATCTCCAACAGAAAGGCTGAAATTATCATAGATATAGTGAGAACGGAACAGATCCGTGCGATCCTTTTTTCGTATCTGCGGACATTGATCTCATGTTAGCCTTCAGATGGCATATATAATTATATATTAAGTACCATTGTTAAAGTGTTCGGCCATAATCCGTGTTTTCTATTAGAAATCAAAATAGTACCATGACAATTTTTGACAGGTTAGGTATTCCTCGTCCCCTGGCATGGGGTTATCTGGGTATCCTCATTTTCATGATGGGCGATGGGATGGAGCAGGGATGGCTCAGTCCCTACCTCATTGAAAACGGATTAACCATGCAGCAATCCGCAGCACTCTTCAGCATGTATGGAGTGACAATAGCCATATCTTCTTATTTCTCAGGCGTTCTGGCTGAAGGTTTCGGAGTGAAGAAAACCATGCTGTCCGGCCTCATCCTGTACCTCATCGGCACAATCGGCTTCGTCGGGTACAGTTTACCCGGTCTTCATATCGGCACTATGTTCCTTACCTATACCTTACGCGGTTTTGGTTACCCGTTATTCGCGTATTCCTTCCTGGTATGGATAACCTATTGCAGCCCCCAAAAGGCCCTGGGCAGAGCTGTTGGCTGGTTCTGGTTTGTATTCACGGGCGGATTGGTAGTCCTTGGAGCCTATTTCTCCAGTTGGTCTATAACCCGAATAGGATATATAAATACCCTTTGGACAGCTGTAGGATGTGTACTGCTGGGCGCTTTCTTTTCACTGGTGCTGGTCAAGGACACATCGGTAACCGGCGTGCATGGCAAATTCAGAGAAAAACTACATGAACTTGTAAAAGGGTTCACCATCATACGGGAAGAACCGAAGATACTCCTGGGTGGCATCGTACGTGTTATAAATACCACTGCACAGTTTGCTTTCCCTGTGTTTTTACCCACGTATATGGCTACACATGGATTTACCACATCCGAGTGGCTGCAGATATGGGGAACCATCTTCACCAGCAATATCATTTTTAACCTGATCTTCGGATTTGTCGGCGATTCCCTTGGCTGGCGCAACACGGTAATGTGGTTTGGCGGTGTTGGCTGCGCGGTGACTACCCTCCTGCTGTTCTACTCACCCCAGCTTTTCAATGATAATTACTGGGCCGTTATGATATCCGGCGTGCTGTGGGGCGGCTTCCTCGCCGGATATGTACCCCTTTCTGCCTTGGTCCCCTCTCTGGTAAAAAAAGAAAAAGGTGCAGCCATTGCTATACTCAACCTGGGAGCAGGATTACCTGTGTTCGTGGGACCGGCCATTGTCGGACTATTTATTGGACTCGTCGGTAATGAAGGTGTAATATGGATCCTGGCAGTGCTTTACATCATCAGCGCTGTCCTGACAAAATTCATCACCTTGCCCAAAAACGCTAAAACAATCCTTCAGTCTGCTTCTGCTGAACAGGATGAAATATACCATTCGGATAACATGAATAAATAAACAGGAAAAGAATGTTGGAATGCTCCATAAAAATGCTACATTAAACGGCAGGGTTGAAAATAATTTGCCTCGACGGACCTTATTTCCAGTTATTCCCTCCTTATAGCAGGGAATTACGGCCAAAGTAACCATCCATATTGAGGCACAACATTATAGACCAATGGACAGAAAAACCTTATTGAAGCAGCTGGAAAAACAACCAGAACCATGTTTTGATTTCATCGTCATCGGTGGCGGAGCGACCGGCCTGGGTATTGCCGTCGATGCCGCCAGCAGGGGTTATACAACAGTGTTGTTTGAACAGTCTGATTTTGCGCAGGCTACCTCAAGCCGCAGCACAAAGCTGATCCATGGCGGTGTCCGCTATCTTGCCCAGGGTGATATCATGCTCGTGATCGAAGCCCTGCACGAACGGTACCGTATGAGCCGGAACGCCCCTCACCTGAGCTCCAACCAGGAGTTTACCATTCCCGTCTACACATGGTGGGAAGCAGTGAAATACACGGCAGGGCTCAAGCTGTATGACCTCCTTGCCGGCCGCATGAGTATGGGAAAATCCTGTTTCGTCGGAATACAAGATACACTGGTAAAGATACCCTCCATCAATGAGAAAGAATTGAAAGGAGGGGTTGTTTACCACGACGGCCAGTTCGATGATGCCAGGTTTGCCATGGCTCTTGTACATACATCCGGCAGGATGGGTGCCATACCGCTAAACTATTTCAGAGTGACCGGCCTGCTGAAAAACAGGGATGGTAAAATCAATGGAGTTATTACAACAGACCAGGAATCAGGAAAGGAATATTTCATCAGGGGTAACGCCATAATCAATGCCACAGGTGTTTTTGCTGACAGCATATTGCGGATGGATGAACCACAGGCCGGTACCACCATACGCCCGAGCCAGGGTATCCATCTGGTGCTCGACGGCTCGTTCCTGGGAGGCAAATCCGCACTCATGATCCCGAAGACCAGTGACGGAAGAGTCCTGTTTGCCATACCATGGTATGGCAAAGTCGTGGTGGGTACAACGGATACTCCCATTGATACTGTCCATCATGAACCAAAAGCCTTGGAGGAAGAGATCCGGTTCATCCTGGACACGGCCGGAAAATACTTATCCCGCCCCCCGAAGACACGTGATATTCTATGCGTGTATGCCGGGTTGAGACC
>JAXDBV010000007.1:0-3225 GCA_034678415.1 Bacteroidales bacterium | reverse complement strand
CTATCACCGGCAGAACCATCAGGAGTTTAAGGTTAGCCGGCATTCTTGAGCGTTCTTTTGTCATCATGATCATTCGTTTTTTTATAAGGGTTGGATTTGAAAAACTGTTTGGCATACTGAATGCTTTTGTTCTGAAAACCTGGCTCATTATGAGTCTCTGGTAGCTGATCACCGGGATGCCGGTTCTCAGGCAGTCCTGATCTGCCTCAAATTCATGAACAGCACGGAGCGACCTGTCGAACAGGTGGATGAAGGGATTGAACCACTGGAGCGCCCTGATGATCTCCATGAAGATTATATCGAGAAAATGATAATTGTCGAGGTGATTCTGCTCATGCCTCAGGATCTCCCTCTCATCCTCTTCAGACAGTGCGGAATTTATGAAAACATATCCAAGCGCGGAGAATCCTGCGGTGTTGAGACCGCTGAATCTTATAATATTGCCTTCGCTGCTCCTGTTTTTCAGAACCAGGATCAGCAGTTCCGTCATATCCGTTAATAGCCTTACGGCAAATAATCCCAGCCCTGAAAGGTAAATTGCCAGAATAAGCCTCCTGATGTCATGATCCCGGCTCCCCGCTTCAGGCGTAAGTGCGTCGTATCCGGTGCCGGTTACCAGTACCTCATTGAGCGTCCTGCCGGAGAACAGGGTAAGGGGCCTGTTGGTCTGGATCGTTATCAGCGGAAGGACAAATGCTGCAGCGACGGCCGCCAGGATATAGATCCTGTTCCTGCGGTACATTGTATCGCTGCTCAGGAAGATCGAGTAAACAAGGTAAAATGCTGCCAGGTACACGGCAGCCCTGATCATATATAATAATAAGGTATTCATTTACCCGATTTTATTTTCTTCACTTCACCGTCCATGATCTTCATTATTTCCTCCATCTCCTTCACCGATATCTCCTTCTCTTTTGCGAAGAAGCTCACCATCTGCCCGAAAGAATTTGAGAAGTAGTCGTTCACAAACGAGCTCAGGTGGGATTTGGAATACTCATCCTTCGTGATCAGCGGGTAATACTCGTGCGTCCTTCCGTAGGCCTTGTGATTCACGAAGCCTTTATCCTGCAGGATCCTGATGATGGTGCTCACCGTATTATATGCAGGTTTCGGTTCGTCAAAATGCTCCAGCACATCCTTTACGAATCCCTTTTCTATCTTCCAGAGCACCTGCATCACCTGCTCCTCTGCCCTAGTAAGTTCTCTCATGATCGGTAATATTATAGTCCCATACCAGCAAAGATATAACGAAATATTTAGTTATGCAACTAAATTCTTAATTATTTTCGAAAATATTATAAAAATTTTCATTTCTTTCAGGTTATGGAATCGCTCCGAGGCTCAATATGGTTCAGTTTCGTAATATTACCTGATATTAATGTAATCCCCCAGGTATTCCTTTTTTGAAACTACGGATGGCGGTTCTCACTTGACAAATGACGCAGCGGTTCCATATATTGAAATTCATTATTCACACTCCTCCCCTTAGCCTTAAGGGGAGAAGATGGAGGAGGGGTTTGAGCATCTTCAACCGCGGAGCGGTTCCATCAATTCTCCATATATCTAATATTGCAGTACTTATAATGCGGAATGGAAAAAAGTTGTACTTTTATTCTTTTTGGAAAGGCATTGATGAAGAAGCACAGGTATCTGAGATTGGGGCTGTTCCGCGAGAACCTGAGGATCTCACTCAGGGCTATCAGGTCAAACAAGGTCCGCACCATACTTACAATATGTATAATAGCGATCGGTATCATGGCCCTTGTCGGCATCCTTACAGCCATCGATTCGATAAAATCATCGCTCACAAACCAGTTCACCATGATGGGCGCCAACTCATTCACCATAACATCGCGGGGAATGAACATAATGATGGGAGGGCAGAGTACTTACCGGGTAAAGAACCATTCCCGCATTTCATACCGCGAGGCAATGGAATTCAGGGAAAAATTCACCGAGCCGTCGATCGTGTCAGTCTCCTACAATGCATCAGGGGGAGCAACAATAAAATACGGATCGGAGGAGACCAACCCTGTCATTGCGCTGAGGGGGATTGATGAGAACTACCTGGCAGTATCGGGGTATGAGATCAATACCGGAAGGAACTTCAGTCCCGATGAGATCAGGATGAACCGCAGAATGATACTCCTGGGTTCAGGGGTGGCTCAGGACATTTTTAAGACAGGCATTGATCCCCTGGGCAGGGAGGTATCGGTGGGCGGACTCAGGTTCGTGGTTGCGGGAGTCCTGAAAAGCAAGGGCGCCAGCGCAGTAAGCACCGATGATGTATGTTTTATCCCCATAACCACTGCCCGGCAGTATTTCCCGAGGCCGAACATGAATTTCAACATTTCAGTCATGCCTGTCGATCCCAAAAATCTCGACATCCTCACCGGTGAAGCTGAGGGTGTGTTCAGGATCGTACGCAACCTTGATCCCAGGGACGAATCGGATTTTAATGTGACAAAGAGCGACAATATTGTGCAGCTTCTTCTTGAAAATATAAAATATGTAACCCTTGCTGCCACCATCATCGGGCTTGTTACTCTCTTCGGGGCGGCCGTGGGGCTGATGAACATCATGCTTGTTTCGGTATCGGAACGTACAAGGGAGATCGGTGTGAGAAAGGCTATCGGAGCCAAGCCAAGGACCATTCAGAATCAGTTTCTCTTTGAATCGATCCTTATTGGTCAGCTTGGCGGTGTATTTGGCATAATTCTTGGGATTCTTATCGGCAATATTGTATCTTCACTGATGAAATCGGATTTCATCATTCCGTGGCTGTGGGTGCTGATGGGTGTGGTGGTTTGCTTTATAGTAGGGATTGCATCAGGTTATGCACCGGCGCTGAAAGCTGCCAATATTGATCCGATCGAAGCTTTAAGGTACGAATGATAAACAAATGAAGATATGGAAAAATTTGTAATTCAGGAAGAATTAAAGAATTGCCCGGGTATTTATTATTACCCGGATTCAAATCTGCTTGAGCTTGTCGGAAGGTCAATCCCTGAAAACCCCGAACTGATATTCAGAAAGCTTGATGAATGGATTACTGGACATTTTGAACAGAACAAGGCTCTCAACGTCAGTGTCCAGCTCGAGTATATAAACAGCGGCTCCTCGAAGTACCTGTATGAGATACTCAAGAGGCTTACGGGTTTCGGGCGCTCGGGAAATGACGTAAAGATTAAATGGCTTTACGAGGAGGATGATGAAGCCATGCTT
>JAXDBV010000006.1:0-16280 GCA_034678415.1 Bacteroidales bacterium | reverse complement strand
TGGTTCGACATGGTTCTGTTCAGCCTCATCGGCCTGTTCGGCTGGTTCCTCACCCTGCTGTGGTTCGGTACCGATCATCTCGCGCTGAACAGGAACATGAACCTGTTGTGGGCAATCCCTCCCTTTTTCCCGGCCGGCATATTGCTGCTCAGGAAAAAACAGGCAGCCGTGGTAACCTGGTTCTTTAACCTGGCCTCAGTCATCCTCCTGGGATTCCTGATCGCCTGGCCTTTTATAAAGGAAGGATTCTCACCCTATCTTCTTCCCCTGGTACTCACCTTGTTTTTACGGTCATCGCTATATACCTTCCTTGGCAATAAAATCATCGGTAACCGCAGTGAACAATCCACCGGATGAAACCGCGGATTTTCAACATCAGGGACTATGAAGTACGATTTTGATGAAGTGATCGACCGCTCGGGAACAGGGGCTTTAAAGTATGACCAACGGAAAGTGGTCTTCGGAACGGATGATGTGATCCCTATGTGGGTGGCTGATATGGATTTCCGTACCCCTGATGTCATCATGCAGGCGATCCGTGAAAGAACCCGTCATGAAATCCTCGGCTACTCCGTCAGAACCAATGCATTCTATTCGGCCATCATTGATTGGGTCTGGAAACGGCATGGATGGAACATAGAAAAAGAATGGATCGTATTCAGCCCGGGAGTAGTCCCGGCTATCAATATCTGTGTGTTGTCATATACACAGCCGGGGGATGAAATCATCATCCAGCCGCCGGTGTATTTCCCTTTCTTCAAAGCGGTCACCGACCATCAGCGTAAGCCGGTTTTTAATAAACTGGTATATGACAATCTCTACTATCATTTTGATCTTCATTATATTGGCAATATTCCCCGGAACAGTGCTAGCATGCTGATCCTCAGCAACCCGCATAACCCCGTGGGCCGGCTCTGGACCCGATATGAACTCGAGGAACTGGCCGAGCTTTGCATCGAAAGGAACATACTCATCCTTTCCGATGAAATCCACTGTGACCTGGTTTTCAAACCGTTCAAACATGTACCCCTGGCCAGTATCGGGAAAAAAATCGCCGATCATACGATCACTTGTATGGCCCCCAGCAAGACTTTCAACCTGGCGGGACTGTCCACCTCCTTCCTGATCATTCCTGATGCCGGCCTGCGGGAAAAATATACCCGGGTGCAGGAAAGCCTGCATCTGGGTATGGGCAATATTTTCGGGAACGTTGCCCTGGAGGCTGCGTACCGCAATGGTATGCCCTGGCTGGATGAGATGCTTGATTATACCCGGAACAATATTCTTTACGTCGAGCGGTACCTGAAAGAAAAAATACCCCTGATAAAGATGGTACCGGTTGAAGCCACCTATCTTATCTGGCTCGACTGCCATGAACTGGCTCGTAAAGTTGGGGAACTGCGGGATTTCTTTATCAATAAAGCAAGAGTCGGGCTCAGTGACGGTACACTGTTCGGTCCCGGAGGGGAAGGATTCATGCGAATGAATGTAGCCTGTCCCTTCAGCATCGTAAAGAATGCGTTGCAGCAGATAGAAGCAGCCGTTAATACCTTATGAACATATACATCCATGGAAAAAATCAGAAAAGCAAAACTTGTACTGGAAGATGGCACTGAAATCCAGGGGAAGTCGTTCGGTTCTCCCAGATCGATCGCCGGAGAGGTGGTATTCAACACCGCCATGACGGGTTATCCCGAGAGCCTGACCGATCCCTCATATAAAGGGCAGATCCTCGTTTTTACCTACCCTCTCATCGGTAACTACGGGGCACCCGGTAATGAACGCGAAAACGGTATTCTGAAATATTATGAATCGGAAACGATCCATGTTTCCGGGCTCATCGTTTCCGATTACTCTTTCCATTACAGCCACTGGAATGCAGAGGGCAGCCTGGCCCAATGGTTGCAAAAATTCAATGTGCCAGCCCTTTTCGGCATTGATACCCGTGCCCTCACAAAAAGATTGCGGGAAAAAGGAACCATGCTGGGTAAAATTGTGTTCGACAAAGAAGATATCGGATTCTATGACCCCAACAGGGAAAACCTCGTTGAGAAGGTGAGCACCGGGAGGAAAGAAGTATACGGGAATGGTTCCCTGAAGATACTGTTGCTTGATTGCGGGGTGAAGAACAATATCATCCGGTCATTGCTTCACCGCGACACCACCGTGATACGCATACCATGGAATTATGACTTCCTTTCCGAATCCTACGACGGATTATTCATCACCAACGGTCCCGGCGATCCCAAATTGTGCAAGGTCAGCATTGAGAACATTGCCCGTGCTTTCCGGCAGGAACGGCCAATTTTCGGTATCTGTCTTGGTAACCAGCTTATGGCACTGGCGGCCGGTGCCGACACCTACAAGCTGAAATACGGCCACCGGAGCCATAACCAGCCCGTCATGGAACCGGGTACAAAAAGAGCATATATCACCTCACAAAACCACGGCTATGCAGTAGATAATAACTCCCTGCCACCCGACTGGCAACCGCTGTTCATCAATGTGAACGACAATACAAACGAAGGTATGAAGCACAGGAAAATGCCATGGTTCTCCACACAATTCCACCCCGAAGCGTCGGGAGGACCTACAGACACCACCTTCCTCTTCGACCAGTTTATCGGTTTTATTGAAAAATACAAGAAGGGTTAGCAGAAACAAGTATTCATACCGTTCCTTCCAGCAGGAACTGATACCTGTCGCGAACATTCCGGAAAGGAAACAAACCAAGCACCCGGTCCATTCGTTGCTTGATAAGATGGTTGCACAAATTATGGATGCTGCCTTCATGAGTATAGGCAGGCAGCTCCGGAACCACCCATAGGCCATCGGAGATCGAGAGGGAAACCTGATGGTATGCCTCCCTGAAAGAAACACCTCTCCTGACCAGTTCGTTCACTCTCTCGAGAGAAAAAATATACCTGTATTTGTCCTGTTTGATGATGTCTTTATTCACCTGTATCCTGTCAAGGGCGAAGGCCATCATATCAATACATTCCGCCAAGGTTCCGAACATGGGCAAATAGTGTTCTTTCAGTATCTGCAGGTCACGGTGATAGCCTGTTGACAGGTTGGTGGTCAGCAGGGCATTGGTATAGGTTAATGCCTGTATAGTGTTGCATTTTGCTCTGATCAGTTCAAACACATCCGGGTTACGCTTGTGAGGCATCATGCTCGATCCGGTGGTAACCGATCGGTCAGCCGTGAAGAAACGGAAGTCCTCACCGCAATAAAGCACTATATCGTGTGCCATACGTCCTATGGTACGGGCTACGGAGGCGCAGGCTGAGAGCACCACTGCTTCGACCTTCCCCCGGGTCATCTGGGCATAAACCACATTCACGAGCAGGTTTTCAAAACCCAGCAGCTCGGTCGTTCGTTGCCGGCTGATGGGTAAGGAGGTGCCATAACCGGCGGCCGATCCTAACGGGTTCTGATTCGTGATACGGTATGCACACTCCAGTAACAGGCTGTCATCAACGAGGCTCTCGGCAAACGCTGCAAACCATAACCCGTACGATGAAGGCATGGCAGCCTGCATATGGGTGTAGCCAGGCATCAGGTCCTCCCTGTGTGCCTCGCTCTTAACCATAAGCTTGTCAAACAGACCCTTTACCCGGTTCACCAGCCCTTCCAACTGATCCCGGGTAAACAGTCGCAGGTCAAGAAGCACCTGGTCATTCCGGGAACGAGCCGTATGTATTTTCTTTCCCGTCTCCCCCAGTTCCCTAGTCAGTATCATCTCCACCTGTGAGTGCACATCCTCTATACCTTTCTCAATGATAAACCTGTTTTGCCGGGTGGACTGATAAATATCCCTCAGTACCCTCACCAGATCAGAGCCTTCCGTTCGGGCAATCAGCCCCGTTTCCATCAACATAAGGGCATGTGCTATGGACCCCAGGATATCGTATGGGGCAAGCATGATATCCAGTTGCGGATCCTGTCCGATGGTGAAGCGTTCCACCTCCTTCTCCATGGATCCGTTCCTGCTCCAGAGTTTCATGATGCATGATGCTTTGCTGCCGCCCGCTTTTCAACGATAGCCCTGTGAGCCATAAGCCGGATGGCATTAATCTTGATAAACCCCTTGCTGTCGGTCTGATCAAACCCTCCGGCAATATCCATACTTGATACCTCCTTGTCATACAATGAACTGGGCGATTCCCTTCCATCGATGATTACATTCCCTTTGTAGAGCGACAGGAACACCGAGCCATCGATCAGCTCCTGACTCTTGTTTACCGCGGCACGGAGAAACTCCATCTCGGGACTGTACCAGAAACCGTAATACACCAGCTCCGAAAATTTCGGGCTCAGCATGTTCCTCAGCCGCATCACTTCGCGGTCCATGGCTATACCTTCAATATCCATATGTGCCAAATAAAGAATGGTGGCTCCCGGTGTTTCATATACCCCCCGTGACTTGATACCCACAAACCGGTTCTCCACCATATCCAGTAAACCGATGCCGTTCCTGCCTCCCAGCTCATTGAGATACATGAAAAGCTCCAGCGGATCCGTCTTGACCGTTTGATCCTTCCTGTTGATTACCTTAATCGGTACACCGTCCAGAAACTGTATCTCCAGGGGGGTCAACTCATCCGGGGCATCCATGGGGAGCACCATCTTGGTATAAATATCCTTTGACGGCTGGAACATCGGGTCTTCCAGTATACCGGCCTCATGGCTTATGTGCATCAGGTTGTCATCCTCGCTAAATGGTTTTGCGACCGATGCTTTGACGGGAATATTTCTTGATGCCGCGTAATTGAGCATATCGGTCCGCCCGCTAAACTGGGAAAGAAATTCCGGATCTTTCCATGGACTGTAGACGGTGATCTTTGGATCCAGGGCATAATAGCTGAGTTCAAAGCGCACCTGGTCGTTCCCTTTTCCCGTGGCACCGTGCGACACAATCCTCGATCCTTCCTGCCGTGCCACTTTCACCTGCTCCCTGGCAATGAGCGGACGGGCCAGTGCTGTCCCCAGTAAATACCTGCCTTCGTATATCGCATTTGCCTGAATGGCAGGAAAAATAAAATCGGTCACAAATTCACGCTTCAGGTCGGCAATGATCACCTTCGAGGCTCCCAGCATTAATGCTTTCTCACGGCATACCTTGAAATCTTCATCCTGTCCGACATCCGCTATGAAGGCAATCACCTCGTTGCCTCCCTCGATGAGCCATTTCAAAATAACCGAGGTATCGAGCCCCCCGCTATAGGCAAGTACGATCTTTTTCATCTTGTTTACGTTTTAATAAATCCGTCATGTAATATCATCTGCAGAACCAAAGGATCAACGGTTGCCACCGGATTATTTGAACACGTCGGTGGCCTGGGGAAATATCATTTTCAGGGCGGTAATAATGTCTTTCCTTGTGGCGCCCTCACGGGGCACTACCAGGATGGTATCGTCGCCGGCTATCGTCCCCAGTATCGCCCGTTTACCGGCCCTGTCAATCCTCATGGCTATACTGCTGGCAAAGCCGGGCAATGTCTTGATGAGAGCCATCCGGTAAGAAAACCCGAGACCCAGAAGCCCGTTCACGGATGGCTGCAGCTCTGGCCCGCCCGGTAACGATACGGCGCTCTCAGGCAATGTATAATACACCTGTGCATGCTCATCATATGTACGCGATATTTTAAGATATTTCAGATCACGCGAAAGGGTTGCCTGTGTTACCTTTATCCCTTTCTGCCCTAACCTGCTCAGCAACTCTTCCTGCGTGCTCATCCTGTGCTGCCTGATCAGCTTCTCTATAATGAGCAGACGGTTCAACCGGTTTCTCATATGCATATTTATACGTTCAGATCGCAAATATATACAATCATTCCTTTTTTTAACGGTTTCACGATTTTATTTTTAATTTTATCACCTAAATAAATACAATGGAACACGGTATCCGTAAGGTCATTATCCTGGGATCGGGAGCCCTGAAAATCGGAGAGGCAGGCGAGTTCGACTATTCTGGTTCACAGGCACTTAAAGCATTGCGCGAGGAAGGTATCTCCACCGTACTTATCAATCCCAATATCGCCACGGTACAAACCACGGGAGATGTGGCCGATAAAATTTACTTCCTCCCCATCACCCCTTTCTTCGTCGAAAAAGTGATCGAAAAGGAAAAACCCGACGGGATATTATTATCCTTCGGCGGACAAACAGCCCTTAATTGCGGCATCGAACTGTTCAAGAAGAAAGTGCTGGCCAACCATAATGTCAGGGTGCTTGGAACCCCGGTACAGGCTATCATCGATACCGAAGACCGCGAATTGTTTGTGAAAAGGCTTGGCGAAATTGATATTAAGGTGCCCAAAAGCGTGGCAGTCACCAGTGTGGCCGATGCGATAAAGGCTGCAGCCGGACTGGGCTATCCCGTCATTATTCGCTCGGCCTTTGCCCTTGGCGGTCAGGGAAGCGGGTTCTGTGCCAATGAGGAAGAGCTCATCGCACTGGCTAATAAATCCTTCTCCTATACCGGACAGATACTGGTGGAGGAAAGCCTCAAAGGATGGAAGGAAATTGAATACGAGGTGATGCGCGATGCATTCGATAACTGCATCACCGTGTGTAACATGGAAAACTTTGATCCGCTGGGCATCCATACCGGCGAAAGTATTGTGGTTGCCCCTTCACAAACGCTGACCAATACCGAGTATCATACCCTGCGTGAGCTGTCTATCCGCATTATCCGTCACCTCGGTGTGATCGGGGAGTGTAACATCCAGTTTGCCCTCGATCCCCATTCGGAAGACTACCGTGTCATCGAACTGAACGCCAGGTTGTCGCGTTCCAGCGCGTTGGCCTCCAAAGCTACAGGCTTCCCCCTCGCCTTCGTGGCAGCAAAACTTGCCCTCGGATTCGGCCTGCCGGAACTGAAAAATGCCGTCACAAAAACCACCACCGCCTGTTTCGAACCGGCCATTGATTATATAGTATGTAAAATACCACGCTGGGACCTGAACAAATTCATCGGGGTGTCTCACCATATCGGAAGCAGCATGAAAAGCGTGGGAGAAGTGATGGCCATCGGACGTACCTTCGAGGAAGCCATACAGAAAGGACTGCGCATGATCGGCCAGGGGATGCACGGCTTCGTGGGAAACCGTAACCTCATCTTCGATAACCTCGACAAGGAACTGGCCGAACCAACCGATATGAGAATCTTCGTCATAGCCGATGCCCTGGAAAAAAAATACAGTGTCGACAGGATTTATGAGATGACAAAGATCGACAAATGGTTTCTCAACAAACTAAAAAACATTGTTGACCTGTCATACAACCTGCAGAAGTATACCTCTCTTGATACCCTTCCTGATGAGCTGTTACGCGATGCCAAGGTTTACGGATTCAGCGATTTCCAGATAGCACGTCTCGTCCTCAATCCCGAACCCGATGAGATCGAACATACCCTGATGAAGGTACGCAGGCACCGCCTGAACCGCAATATCTACCCTGTGGTGCGGCAGATCGATACCCTGGCTGCCGAGTACCCTGCCCAGACCAACTACCTGTACCTCACCTACGGCGGAACCGAACATGATATACCGTTCGAACACGACAGTAAATCGGTCATCGTGCTGGGTTCAGGGGCTTATCGCATCGGCAGCAGCGTTGAATTCGACTGGTGCAGCGTCGGGGCATTGAAAACCATCCGCAAGCAGGGCCTGCGTTCCATCATGATCAATTATAATCCCGAAACGGTAAGTACCGATTATGATGTCTGCGACCGGCTTTATTTTGACGAACTGTCATTTGAACGCGTGCTCGATATTGTTGAACTGGAACGTCCCAGGGGAGTGATCATATCCATGGGAGGACAGATACCAAACAATTTGGCACTCAGGCTCTTCCAGGCAGATGTACCTATCCTTGGAACCTCCCCCCATTCCATTGACCAGGCGGAAGACAGGCATAAGTTCTCCTCCATGCTCGACAGGATTGGCGTTGACCAGCCCCGGTGGAAAGAGCTGACAACCATCGCACAGATCAACGATTTTGTCGAACATATCGGTTACCCGGTACTCGTCAGGCCATCATACGTGCTGTCAGGTGCCGCAATGAATGTGGTGTCGAACAAGGAAGAGCTTGAACATTTCCTTCAAGTGGCCGCCAAGGTGTCGAAACGACACCCTGTGGTGGTGAGCGAGTTCATTGAGCACGCCAAGGAAATAGAGCTCGACGGGGTGGCACGCCAGGGTGAAATGATTGCCTATGCCATCTCCGAACATGTGGAGTTTGCCGGTGTCCATTCCGGCGATGCTACTATGGTCTTCCCCCCACAGAAAATCTATTTTGAGACGGTGAGGAGGATCAAGAAGATCAGCCGGGAGATAGCCCGCCAGCTGAGTATTACCGGACCATTCAATATTCAGTTCCTGGCAAAGGATAACGATATCAAGGTTATTGAATGCAACCTTAGGGCATCCCGTAGTTTCCCCTTCGTGTCGAAGGTGCTCAAGATCGACTTTATTGAACTGGCAACCATGATCATGCTTGGACTGGAGGTGGAAAAGCCGCACAAATCTGCATTCGATCTCGATTACATCGGCGTGAAAGCCCCGCAATTCTCCTTTACCCGTCTTCATAAAGCCGATCCCGTTATCGGGGTGGATATGGCTTCAACCGGCGAGGTGGGATGCATCGGTGAGGATTTCTATGAGGCCATACTGAAATCGATGCTTTCAGTGGGTTACAAGCTGCCTGAAAAAGGAATTCTGCTTTCCTCCGGCCCTCCTAGATCAAAAGTGGAACTGCTGAACAGCGTACGTCTCATGCAGGAAAAAGGCTTTACCCTTTACGCCACGAGGGGCACACAACAGTTCCTCCAGGCCAATGGCGTGGAAGCGTTCGTCGCTCACTGGCCCGATGAGAGCAAAAAGCCCAACACCCTGGACCTGATCCGCAATAAGGTGGTGGACCTGGTCATCAATATCCCGAAAAACCTGAGTAAAACCGAACTCAACAACGACTACCTCATCCGGCGCAATGCCGTGGATTTCAATATACCCCTGATCACCAATGCCCGGCTGGCCAACGCCTTTCTCACTGCCGTATGTAAAATGAATATCAACGATATTGCCATAAAAAGCTGGGATGAATACAAGCAATAAATCCGAAATACTGGTACGCCCGGCCAAACCGCACGACCACCCGTTCATCGTCGATTTCCAGCTTAGGATGGCGAGAGAAACGGAAAACCTGCAGCTGGATGACGAAAGGGTGAATAAAGGAGTGAGGGCCGTAATGGATGACCCTTCAAAAGGACAGTATTATGTGGCCGAGCATGACGGCCTGATTATCGGCTCCCTCCTCATAACCTATGAATGGAGCGACTGGAGAAACGGGCAGATATGGTGGATACAATCGGTATTCATCATCCCGGAGTACAGGGGAAAAGGCGTCTTCAGACAAATGTACCGGTTCCTGAAACAAAGGGTGGAAAACGATGAACAACTTGTCGGCCTCCGGCTATACGTTGATTTTACCAACCGGACGGCACAAAAGGTGTATGAGGCAATGGGTATGGACGGGAATCATTACCGCACCTATGAATGGATTAAATAGACTGTCCGGGGCATCCCTATGATAATTCTCTTTCTTGCCGTATCACTTGTCATGCTTCTCTATGGGATGCTGATCATCTCCTTCCATAAGGGATGGAAAAGGATTCCCGAATACACGGCCCATCCCCCATCCGGACAGACAAGGATATCGGTGGTCATTGCAGTGAGGAATGAGGAGAACCACCTGCCGGCGCTTCTTGAATGCCTCGAACGCCAATCCCTCCATCACGATCTTTTTAATGTGGTGATCGTTGACGATCATTCCGAAGACCATACATGGGAACTGGCCGAGTCTTTCTCCAGAGAAAAAACATGGGTGCAGGTCCTGCGGCTGGAACGATACCAGGGAAAGAAATATGCGGTACGGAAAGGAGTGGAACATTCATCTAACGACCTGGTGGTCACCATCGACGGGGACTGTCTGCCGGGAAGAGACTGGCTCATGACGCTCCTCTCCTTCTGGGAGGACTACCGGCCGGCCCTCATCTGCGGTCCGGTAACCTTCCCTTACAGTCACAACATCGCGGGACAGTGGGTGGATATGGAGTTCGTCAGCCTCGTGACCGCCGGTGCGGGAGCGGCCGGCTACGGGGCACCCGTCATGTGTAACGCCGCCAATATGGCATTCCCAAGACACATCTATAGCAGCTATGCCTCCCTGCTGAATACACGCATCGCCTCCGGTGATGATGTGTTCTTTATGCTCCACTTGAAAAAAACTCCTGAAAACCGTATCCTGTTCCTGAAATCACCGGCAGCAGTGGTACAAACAGAACCTCCCCGCTGCTTCAGGGATTTTATCCACCAGCGGATGCGCTGGACATCCAAAAGCTTGCATTACCGTGATAAAGATGTCATCATCACCGAAACCGTCGTCTGGAGCACAAACCTGTTGCTGTTATTAATATTATTATTAAGTTTAATTAATTCTAAATTTATTTTAATATTCTTATTATTATTCTTAATTAAATGCATAATTGATTTTATATTATTAAATAATTCCTTAATATATTTTAACAAGAAAAACCTCCGGAAATTACTGCCCCTCTTCCAGTTCGTCTATATTTTTTATATAAGTCTCTTGCCCGTATTGTCTTTTCCCGGGCGGTTCAGATGGAAGGGAAGAAACAATTAGAATTTGTTTTACATTTAACCGGTGGTATTCAGAAGAAAAAATAAAGGCATTTCACCGGGTACCATTGCCTGGAGAAGATTTACACGCAATCCTTTGTCGGTGATTTCTCTTTTCATGATCGCCGGTTCGGTGCTCGTAGCATTCTTTGCCTACCTGCTGGTTCCTGATCCATCACCTTACTGCAATCATCAGTTCCTGGAACTGGAAACGAAAAAGCCCGGTTTTAGTGTGACCATGCTCAGGATGGCCCGGAACCAGGAAGTCGTGCCTGCGGGTATTCTCCGGAGGATACTGACGGGTACGCCGTCGCCGTGGCAGATGATACCCCTCAATCGCTACTGGTTCGACAACGATCGTATCCACGTGGAAGAATATAACGAGGCAGCATCCGATGAGCCATTCATCCGCGACATCCTGCTTCCCGATGTGGTGTATCCCCTGAAGTATGATGCCGATGTTGTGTATCACAACGACAGTGTGTCGTTTACTGACATATATGACAGGACAAAAATCATGGCTGTGAAAGACCTCAGGGAGATCATACAACGGGATCATATCATCCGTAAACGCTTTCTCCTGGGCACCGACCGTTTCGGCAGGGATCTGCTTAGCCGGTTGTTGCTGGGCACCCGTGTATCCCTCTCCGTGGGATTCATTTCTGTGCTGATCTCCCTCCTCATAGGGGTAAGCCTGGGAGCTCTCGCTGGCTATTTCAGGGGGATCATCGACAAGATCATCATGTGGATCATCAACGTGGTTTGGTCAATCCCCACCCTGCTCATGGTTATTGCCATTACACTCGTGCTGGGAAAGGGCTTCTGGCAGATTTTCATTGCCGTCGGTCTGACGATGTGGGTTGAGGTGGCCCGTATCGTGCGCGGCCAGGTGCTCTCCGCCCGTGAGAAAGAATACGTGGAGGCAGCCAGGGCACTGGGATTCGGTCATTTCCGCATCCTCTTCCGACACATCCTTCCGAACGTCATCTCCCCGGTGATTATCATCTCCGCCGCCAACTTTGCATCCGCCATACTCATTGAGGCTGGGCTGAGCTTCCTGGGGATCGGTGTCCAGCCGCCAGTACCATCGTGGGGCAACATGATCAAGGATCATTACGGGTACATCATTGTTGACAAGGCATACCTGGCCATCCTGCCAGGCCTCGCAATCATGATTATGGTATTGGCCTTTACCCTTGCGGGAAACGGACTGAGGGATGCACTGGATACCAGGGAAGTCTCCTGAGGCGTTATCCTGTTGCTCATGGAAGATCAGGTGGCTGGCCTCCTTCGCCTGCCAACCCACCTCATCTCTACATCGCTTTCTTTTCACCCGGAGCCCTGCCATATCCCGGAAAGTAAATGCCATATTAATCCGGCGGATCGGCTGATGCACAGCCATAACCGCTCAACGGATCGATGCGCAAATATTTCCAACGGATTGTGATGAGATGGGTCAGCAGTATCAATTCCCCATTTCGGAGAAGAATTTGATTCTCATGAGGCGGATATCTTCTTCTGTAAAATCTTCTTCCCCCAGCTGGCTGAGCGCTTCCTCTATTGATTCTGTCTCGGCTTCTTCACGGAAATATTCAAATATTTCCTGCTGATGATCGCGGTCGAGCACCTCATCGATATAGTAATCCAGGTTAAGCCGGGTACCCGATTGCACAATGGATTCAATTTCTTTAAGCAGATCGTTCATCTCGAGGTTTTTCGCATCGGCAATAATATCGAGGGGTATCTTACGGTCGATGTTCTGTATGATATATACCTTCAGACCCGACTTATTCACCACCGATTTAACCACCATATCCTGCGGACGGATGATCTCGTTCTCCTCTACGTATTTTTTGATCAGTTCCACGAACTCTTTTCCGAATTTCTGGGCTTTGCCCATCCCTACCCCGCTGATATTTTGAAGTTCCTGGAGCGTAACCGGATACTGGGTGGCCATGTCCTCGAGGGAAAGATCCTGGAAAATAATGAATGGCGGGAGGTTTCTGTCCTTTGCGATCTTTTTCCTCAAGTCCTTCAATATATTGAACAGTTCCTCGTCGACCGTACCGGTCTTGCTATAGCTGGCCATGACTTCCTCGTCATCCTGGTCACCGTAGTCATGATCCTGGGTAAGCATGTATGAATAGGGTGTCTCGAGGAAAGCCCGTCCTTTGTCGGTGAGTTTGAGCAGTCCGTAGTTTTCAATATCCTTTACGAGGAATTTTCCAATGAGGGCTTGCCTGATCACGGCCTGCCAGAATTTCTCATCTTTCTCTTCTCCACTGCCAAAGATTTCCAGGTGATGGTGGTGATAAGATCGAATAGCCGCGTTCACTTTTCCGGCCAGTATATTGGCAATATGTTCGGCTTTGAACTTTTCCTTCACCTCGAGCACTGCCTCCAGCACCTTTTCAAGGTATTCCTGTCCATCGAACTGTACTTTCGGGTGGATACAGTTATCGCAGCTCAGGCAGTTCTCTTCCCTGTATTCCTCGCCGAAGTAGTGAAGCAGCTGCCGGCGTCGGCATACGGATGATTCGGCATAGGCCACCGTCTCCATGAGCAGCTGTTTGCCGATCTCCTGTTCCGCCACCGGTTTGCCCTGCATGAATTTTTCCAGTTTCTGTATGTCTTTATAGCTATAGAATGCCAGACAACGTCCTTCTCCGCCGTCACGGCCGGCCCGGCCGGTCTCCTGGTAGTAGCCTTCCAGGCTCTTGGGAATATCGTAATGGATAACGAACCGCACATCAGGTTTATCGATACCCATGCCAAACGCGATGGTGGCAACGATGATGTCCACCTCTTCCATAAGGAACTTATCCTGGTTCATGGCACGGGTGGCAGCGTCCATACCTGCATGGTAAGGTAGTGCCTTGATACCATTGACCTGCAAAATCTCAGCCATCTCTTCCACCTTCTTGCGGCTGAGGCAATACAGGATGCCCGATTTTCCCGGATTATTCTTAATATACCGGATGATTTCCCTGGTTGCCCCCAGCTTAGGCCGTACCTCATAATAAAGGTTCGGACGGTTAAAGGATGACCTGAAGATGTTGGCCGATTGTATCCCCAGGGTTTTCAGTATATCATGCTGCACTTTGGGGGTGGCGGTAGCCGTAAGGGCAATAATGGGAGCCGGTCCTATCTCATTGATGATGGGCCTTATCCGGCGGTACTCAGGCCTGAAATCATGCCCCCACTCGGATATGCAATGCGCTTCATCAACCGCATAGAAAGAGATCCTGATCTTTTTGAGAAACTCAATATTCTCCTTCTTGGTGAGCGATTCAGGAGCCACGAATAATAACTTTGTGTGTGATTCACTCACATCTTTCTTCACCGTGGCTATAGCATTTTTTGACAAGGATGAGTTGAGGAAATGTGCCACCCCGTCTTCCATGCTGAAACTGCGCATCGAATCAACCTGGTTCTTCATCAGGGCAATGAGAGGCGAGATGATGATGGCAGTGCCCTTCATCAGAATAGCGGGCAGCTGGTAACACAACGACTTGCCTCCCCCCGTGGGCATAAGAACAAAGGTGTCATTCCCCGTAAGGACGTTACGGATAATTACCTCCTGGTTGCCCTTGAAAGAGCTGAATCCGAAATATTTTTTTAGATATTCAACTAAGGATATGTCTACACCAATACTCATGATCTGCACTACTAATCGCCTTCTTCTCTTTTTCAGTCATCTGATATTTCCTTAGATACAACAGAGATTTGATCAGAACAGAAGTACTTTATTTTAAATATACTAATTTTTTTCGGTCTTTCCATAACTTCAATGCTATTTATTTACATTTTTTAACTTTCTGAAAAAGGAACGAAGATAAGAATTTTTTGATTCATGCGACCCGAATATTGGCACGGTTTTTTTAAATTTGTCGGCTAATCCTGAACCGGCCATTCACTGACAGGCCTGCAATTGTTTACCTGATGGCGAAAGCAGACAACAAGGCGGAGATGTCATTCCTGGAACACCTGGAAGAACTGCGCTGGCACATTATCCGTTCCGTCATTGCCGTTGTGGTGGTAGGGGTGGTTGCTTTTATTTTCAAGGATATTATTTTTGACAAGGTTCTGCTGGCACCGAAAAATCCATCCTTCTTCACCAACCGCATTCTCTGCAGTTTTGGTGAACTGGTGGGTGCCGAAAAGCTGTGCATCAACCGGAAACCGCTGGAACTGATCAATATCAACATCTCGGGACAGTTCACAACCCATATCATGGTCTCCTTCATTGCCGGCCTAGTGCTGGGTTTCCCCTATCTCTTTTATGAGTTCTGGAGATTCGTCAGACCAGCATTATACACCAGGGAACGCCGTCATGCCAGGGGTGCGGTTTTATTCACCTCACTGTTGTTTGCAATTGGTGTGCTTTTTGGTTATTATGTTATCGTTCCCCTGACCACGCATTTCTTCGGATCGTATATCGTCAGCGACCAGGTGAAGAACCAGGTAAACCTCATCTCGTATATCAGCACCATCAGTTCCGTTGTGCTGGGAAGCGGGGTAATATTTGAGCTGCCGGCCCTGGTGTTTTTCCTTACCAGGATCGGACTGGTCACTCCCGAATTCCTTAAAAAATACAGGAGGCATGCGATAGTGCTCATACTTGTGGTAGCTGCTGTCATCACCCCTCCGGATATCTTCAGCCAGATACTGGTAAGCCTTCCCCTGATCCTGTTGTACGAGATCAGTATTGCCATCTCTAGATCCATTATCCGTAAGAAAGAGTCAAAGGAGGAAGAAGAAAGACTGGCTGAACAAAAGGTACAGGCCGGTTAAAGAATGTTTTTTGTACCTTTGCATACCAGTAACCCGAAACCATACACACTGACAGTACATGCGTTTATCCACCGAGAATCTGGTAAAAAGATACCGCAAACGGACGGTCGTGCGTAATGTATCTATCGCGGTTGAGCAGGGAGAGATCGTCGGACTACTTGGCCCGAACGGTGCCGGCAAAACCACTTCATTTTATATGATTGTCGGACTGATCGTGCCTAACTGGGGGAAGATCTATCTCGACCAGGAAGATATCACGGGATTGCCGGTTTATAAAAGGGCTCAGAAAGGTATCGGCTATCTGTCACAGGAAGCTTCCGTATTCAGAAAACTGAGTGTGGAAGAAAACCTGAGGGCGGTACTTGAGATGAACCACATCGATAAGGCGGAACAGGAGCAGCGCATTGAAGCATTGCTGGACGAGTTCGGCCTTCAGAAAATTCGCAGGAGTATGGGCTACCAGCTCTCCGGTGGTGAAAGAAGAAGAACCGAGATCGCCAGGGCACTGGCCATCAATCCCAAGTTCATCCTCCTTGATGAACCCTTCGCAGGCGTCGACCCCATCGCCGTCGAAGATATACAATACATTGTATCCAAGCTTAAGGATAAAAACATCGGCATACTGATCACCGATCACAACGTCCATGAGACCCTGTCTATCACCAACCGGTCATACCTCCTCCTCGACGGTGAGATCCTGAAATCAGGCACCTCGGAAGAACTGGCCGAGGATGAACAGGTGCGAAGGGTTTACCTCGGGAAAAAGTTTGAGCTGAGACG
>JAXDBV010000005.1:0-5263 GCA_034678415.1 Bacteroidales bacterium | reverse complement strand
GACAGTACAACGTACGGCAAATGGTTGGAAGTGTCAATACTCTCTTTCGGAATTTATTATGTAAAAACAACTGACGCAGGAACTCGCTGACAGGAATTCGGATTTAAGGTGTATATTTATGCATTAATAAGATCAAACGGTCTGATAACAAAACCAATAACAAGAAATATGGTTGCCGGCTGGTTTCGCTTGAAAAAAAAGGAATCGTTGGATCTGTCACATATCGAACACATAGGTATTGCAGTGAAAAGTCTCAGGGATTCCATTCCTTTTTACGAGGAGGTGTTGGGTTTGACATGTTACAATATTGAAGAGGTGAAGGAGCAGAAGGTGCGGACTGCCTTTTTCATGCTTGGGCAGACAAAGATTGAGCTTCTGGAATCGACCGATCCCGGGGGACCGGTGGGTCGGTTCATTGAGAAGAAGGGAGAGGGGATCCATCACATTGCTTTTGCCGTGAAAAAGCTTGAGAAGCAGTTGAAGAAAGCCGAGGCAAACGGCATACAGCTGATCGATAAAGAGCCCCGGATGGGAGCCGAAGGATTGAGCATTGCCTTTCTGCATCCGAAATCAACCTTTGGTGTGCTTACTGAACTCTGCGAGAAGAAACGTTGATAGAAGCATTTCATATGAAAGGAACATCAGGAAATAAAGGCCCTGACGTCCGCTCGGACTGTTATGTTGAACTGGAGATCAGGAAGAGCGGCGGGATCAGGATGGATGTACATTCAAAGGTGGAAGCCATGTATGGTGACAGCATCCTTGATCTCCTGCGCCAGGGTCTGAAGACATTTGACATCGGCCATGCATCGCTGGTGGTGGAGGATCAGGGAGCACTGCCCTTCGTGATCATGGCCAGGCTGGAGGCGGCAGTGAAGAAGATCCTGGAAACCGACAGCGAATTTCTTCCTCCCATGCAAAAACACTGCATTTATCCTGCCGTGCGCGATCGTTTCCGGTTCTCACGGCTTTACATGCCCGGAAATACTCCCCGGATCATGATCAATGCCGGTATCCACAAGCCACACGGAATAATATTTGACCTGGAGGATTCTGTGGCTCCAGAGAAAAAGGAGGAAGCAAGGTTGTTGGTCCGCAATGCACTCAGGACACTTGATCTGTTCGGTGCAGAACGCATGGTGAGGATCAACCAGCTGCCTTCGGGGCTGGATGATCTGAAAACGGTGGTACCCCAGCAAGTGCATACCGTGCTTATCCCGAAATGTGAAACACCGGACCAGGTGAAGAGGGCAGATGAAGAAGTGAACAGGATCATGAAGGAAAGGAAGATGAAAGGTGATTTGTTTTTCATGCCTATCATCGAGAGCGCGTCCGGTATTGAAAATGCCTATGCTATCGCTGCCGCATCGGAGCGGACCGTTGCCCTGGCCATTGGACTGGAGGATTACACAGCCGATATCGGGGTGATGCGTACGAAGGAAGGCCATGAATCATTCTACGCACGTACCCGGCTGGTGAATGCATGCAAGGCAGCCGGCATTCAGGCGATCGATTCGGTGTTCTCTGATGTGGATGATGAGGAGGGACTGCGGCAAACCATCAGGATATCGAAGTCCCTGGGTTTTGAAGGGATGGGCTGCATCCATCCCCGGCAGATCAGTATTATCCATGAGGAATATACTCCTTCGCGGGAGGAGATCGAACGGGCGATGAAGATTACCGATGCATACATGGAAGCAAGAATGAAAGGACTGGGCGTGGTAGCCATGGGAACAAAAATGATTGACAAGCCGGTAGTGAAGCGGGCTGAAAAGATTATTGAACTTGCCATTTCATTGGGGGTACTTTCAAAAAAATGGAGGACAGAGCATGCAGGAAAATAAACTGGTACTGAATGCTGCAGGGCGGTGGGTGCCTGAACGTGTCAACAATGAACCTGCGGTGCCGTTTATGGGGGTGGGAAAGTATATCCCCACGGGAGAGAAGCATGCCCCGAGGATTTATTCAGCGGCGGCATATCCGTCTGACGGGAACAAGACGGTCAGATCACTGAAGCAGGCGTTAAAAAAGGCAGGTCTGACCGATGGCATGACCGTGTCCACGCATCATCATTTCCGTAATGGTGACCTGGTAGCCACCCAATTGTTTGAGGCCGTTCATGAGTTGGGGGTGAAAAACATACGATGGGTGCCTTCCGCATCGTTTCCCTGCCATGCTTCTCTTACCCGTTACCTTGATGACGGTACCATTCATCATATTGAGGGCAGCATGAATGGCCCCCTTGGCAGGTATGTGTCGGAGGGAAGGATGAAAGGCATGGGTGTGTTGCGGTCACACGGAGGGCGTTACCAGGCCATACAGGATGGTGAGCTGAAGATCGATATAACGGTCATCGGCGCTCCGGCTGCCGATCACTTCGGAAACGCCAACGGTTTGTTCGGCCCGTCGGCCTGCGGAGGATTAGGCTTCGCACTGGCCGATGCACAGTACGCCGATAAGGTGATTATGCTGACGGATAACCTGGTACCATTCCCCTGTATACCCTGGCAGATACAGGGTAATTATGTTGACTATGTGGTGGTGACCGACCGCATAGGTATACCAGAGCAGATCGTTTCGGGGACAACAAAAATCACCCGCAGCCCCGACAGGTTATTTATTGCCGAGTTGACGGCAAGGTTTTGCGAGCGGGCAGGAATCATACGGGAAGGATTCTCGTTCCAGGCTGGAGCGGGAGGTACCTCTCTTGCCGTTGGTGAGTATTTCAGGAAAGTGATGAAGGAGAAAGGGATCCGGGGGCGGTTTGCACGCGGAGGCAGTAATAAATACCTGGTATCTATGCTGGAGGAGGGGATGATCGACTATATCCTCGACGGTCAGACCTTTGACCTGGAAGGTGTGCGTTCGATGGCACAGAATCCCAGGCATATATGGACCAGCCCCTTTACCAGCTATAACTACCATGGTAAAGGTAATTTTGCAGGAATGGTAGATGTTTGCATTCTGGGAGCCACGGAGATCGATGTGAATTTCAACTCCAATGTGGTCACCCATTCCGACGGGCTCCTCCTTCACGGGATCGGGGGCTGGCAAAACTGCCTTTTCTCAAAGAATGTGATTATCGCTCTTCCCTTGTTCCGTGACAGGATACCGGTGATTATTGAAGAGGTGACAACCCTTTGCGGGCCTGGTGAACTGATCGATGTGATCGTCACCGAACGCGGAATAGCCATTAATCCCTTGCGTGAAGACCTCATTGAAAAAGTGAAAGGGTCAGGACTGCCCATAAAATCCATCTCTGAGCTGAAAAGAGAAGCCGAACTTATCTGCGGAAAGCCGTCCAAACCAGCTTTCGATGAACGTGTGGTGGCAGTGATTAAATGGGTTGACGGAACCGTGATCGATGCCGTGAAAAAAGTGAAAACAAAGTGAGAAGAGGGGAATCCTATATGGTATCGTTGTCAATGATACAGTTATCGTCTTCATCCAGTGATCTGCCGTTGCCTGCCGGCTTGTAGAAGATCCTGATCCGAACCGTGTCACGTAAAAAATCAATCCTCCCGATCTGTACCCGGGTGATATCAAGGCCTGTACGCTGCTTCAGATCAGCAATCATCTCATCCCGTTTTTCCGGTTTGATCAGGTCAATTTTTTCATAGATCAGTGTTTTCCGGTTCTCGTTCATGGTGATCCAAATCCTCTCCCCGGTCCATGTGGCAAAAATTACGGCGATGTTGACAAATAACAGGTTAGCATAGCTGGTATCTGAGAATAATGCATTGATCACCGACACGCCAATGACGACCAGAAGATAAGTCATTTCCTTAATGGCTATCTGGCTTGTCCGGAACCTTAATATACCGAAGAGGGCGAACAGTCCGATACCTGCACCCAGGGAAAATGCTTCTCCGATCTGAACCAGCGAATAGGTAACAAGGAAAACAATGATTCCCACGAGGAGGAACGCAAAATAATATTCCTTCCTGCGGGCAAAAGGATAATACAGGAAGCGTATGATGGTGAGAACAACGGCAGTGTTGAAAATGAAGCTGACAATCAGTTGAAGGAATTGCTTGCTGTCAATAATTTTGATACCCAGGAATTCACCATTATTTAGAATAATGGTAGCCAAATCATCCATCTCAGCGAAATTTTTGTAAAGATAATATTTTCGGTTTGAACCTGTTGTATTTTATCCCGGGGTTCATATCTGCTGTACCAATGCAATATTTGCTAACCCGGCAGGGATATATTTTTTGATTCTTGAATATACGGATGAGATCAGAACTTCCCGATCTGCCGCATTGTTTCACCTCGGTAATGACAAGGTTGGGAAAACCGCAGGTATGACCGTTTTTCCGGAACTCAAGATCTGTATCTATGGTGATGCGTTCAGGGACAGTCTTATGCACCAGTGTAATACGCGAGAATTTTATCCATAATACAGGTTCGAGTTCCCTGTAATTAAAGGGTGTAAGCGTTTCAATATACCTGCCTGTTCCCTCGGTTAACGGTTCTTCCATCCTTTCGACAGCGAGCCTTTTCTTCCTGGTTCTTCCCGTGTTGGATTTGAACTTGATTTCAAGGAAGAAAATTCCCGATTCTATGTATTCCCGTATCCTTATTTTATACCTGTTTTGTTTTCCGTTATGATGATGCATATACATTGTCTTCTGAGGCGTATCAAAGTACAGGTTGTTATAATGGAATATGTGTTTATGGTGTATTTCAAGGACACGGTAGGAGGGTGCAGATTGTTCGAGGATGATTGGCAACTGTTGCCGGTGGAAGGTATATTTCGTATCATAGCGGTCCATCAGTTTCACCCCCTCCATTTCTTCGAGGCTGATGGTTTGAAATTCATTTAGTGCAGAATGGATTACATCCTCTTCCATGACAGGTTCAGTTCACAGGGTACAAATGTAACGATTCGCGACATAATAATACATGAAGGAAGAAAGATTGATGCCACGGATGCCAAAACCCGATAGTTTGACTATTTTTAGCAGGTTAATTCTTTTTCTATGAATCTGAAAAAATACAGGTGTACTGTATGTGGTTATCTGTATGATCCATTACTAGGCGATCCTGACGGAGGTGTAGCTCCCGGCACGCCGTTTGAAGATACCCCTGACGACTGGACGTGTCCGGTTTGCGGATCACCCAAAGAGGATTTTGAAGTGGTGGATATATAAATGAATGACTGCTCAATGGTTATTGATGTTGAAGAGGCAGAGGGTGAATGGTTAGTCCTGCCGTGCAGGTATGTTTTTCAACACTTCAATCAACAGTTTCCAGAATT
>JAXDBV010000004.1:0-3546 GCA_034678415.1 Bacteroidales bacterium | reverse complement strand
GAGAGTGCTTCCACCGAACCGTCCACATCGCCTTTCACAATCACATTCAGTTCCCTGAAATTGCCGATTGCTATTCTTCGTCCAATCTCATCGAGGGTGATATGTTTCTTCGTTCGCAGGTCCTGTTCCCGCTGCAATTGTTCGCGTTTGGCAGCAATTTCCCTGGCTTCCCTGTCGCTCGCCATCACGTTGAACTTATCACCGGCCTGGGGGGCTCCATTCAGACCCAGGATAAGAACGGGTGAGGAAGGTCCTGCTTCGGTCATCTTTTTTCCCCGTTCATTGTACATGGCTTTCACATGACCAAATGCCGTTCCTGCCAGCACCACATCGCCTATTCTTAGGGTTCCTGATTTGACAAGAACGGTGGCCACGTAACCTCTTCCCTTGTCAAGGGTGGATTCAATCACGGTGCCGGATGCGAGTTTATTGGGATTGGCTTTCAGGTCGAGCAGCTCAGCCTCGAGCAGTACTTTATCCAACAATTCCTTGACATGTAAACCGTTCTTAGCTGATATTTCCTGTGACTGGTATTTGCCGCCCCAGTCCTCGACCAGGAGATTCATTTTTGACAGTTCTTCCTTGATCTTTTCAGCGTTGGCTGTCGGTTTGTCAATTTTATTTATGGCAAACACCAGGGGTACTCCGGCAGCCTGAGCATGGTTTATAGCCTCGACCGTCTGAGGCATAACCCCGTCATCGGCAGCCACCACGATGATGGCCACATCGGTGATCTGTGCACCCCTGGCCCGCATGGCAGTAAATGCCTCATGACCCGGCGTATCGAGAAAAGTGATCTTTTTCTTGTCGTCCAGCATAACACTATAGGCACCGATATGCTGTGTTATGCCACCGGCTTCACCGGCGACCACATTGGTGTTCCTTATATAGTCGAGAAGCTTGGTTTTTCCATGATCCACATGCCCCATGACGGTGACAATGGGAGGACGCGGCAGCAGCAGATCGGGCAGGTCGTCCTCCTCGGCGATAGCCTCCTGCACCTCCACGCTGATAAATTCCACCTTGTATCCGAACTCCTCCGCCAGTATAGCCATCGTCTCACCATCCAGCCGCTGGTTAATGGAGACAAAGAGCCCGAGGTTCATACAGGTGGCAATTAGTTCATTGACAGGCACATTCATCATTGTCGCCAGTTCATTCACAGAGACAAACTCGGTGACCTTAATAATATTTTTTTCCGCTTCCTTCCTTTCATCCTCAGCCAGTTGTTTCTGGTATATGGCTTCCCTCTTTTCCCTCCGGTACTTGGAACCTTTCGATTTGCCACCCTTGCTTGTCAGACGGGCCAGGGTGTCCTTTATCTGGCGCTGCACGTCTTCTTCATTAATCTCAGGCTTGAGTGATCTTCTCTTCCTTGTCAGCTTTTTCGATTTCTTTTCGCCCTCTTCTTTACCCTCCACAGCCTCAGAAATGGCTTTATCTTTCTTGATGCGTTTCCTTTTTTTCTTGATAATATCAATATCGCTGGAAGAAGCTACCGGTTTCTTCCTCGGTTCCTCTACCGGCAGATCGATTTTACCAACAACAGTCGGCCCGGTAAGTTTTTCCACCTTCGACCGGTAAATCTCTTCTTCCTTCTTCTCTTCAGGTATTTTTTCGGGTATTTCAATCTCCTTATCGGTCAGGTCCAACGCCAATTCTTCTTCTTCTTCAATATGAGCCGCCTTTTTACTGCTTTTCACGGATTTTTCCTTCACCGGTTCCGTTTTGCTGCTTTCCTTTTTCTTTTTCTCAAAGGAGGTGAGGTCGATCTTTCCCACTACTTTCAGATCGATATCCGATTCCTGTCGGGTTTCGGCAACGGTTTCCACGGCTTCCTTTTTAACCGGTGGTTTTTTCCCTGCGGGTTCAGGTTTTTTCTCCTTTGCGGGTGGAGCCGGTTCCTCTTTTACTTCGGGCAGGTCGGTTGATTTTGTGGAGGCACTGAAATCCTTGATCAGCACCTCGTCCTCTTCTTCCTCGGCTTCCTGCTTTTGTTTTTCCTCGAGATCCGCAATTGTGACCGACTCGCGGGTATCCCTCAGTATCTTCAGGTTCAGCTTTTCCGATTCCTTCTTGGCCTTGATCTCAGAACTGTATTCCGCCATCAGGATATCATGCACTTCTGGAGGTACTTTGGTATTCGGATTCGGATCGACTTTGATGCCTTTTTTATACAGGAATTCCACTATGGTGGCAATGCCAACATTAAACTCGCGTGCAAGTTTACTGAGCCGTATAGCTTTCTGTTCTTCCATTCGATTCCTGCAAACAATTATTATATCGGGCCTTCCCGAACAATGGCCGCTAAGTTAACGATAAAATATACTTTTATTCAAATTCAGCCTTTAAAATTTGTATCACTTCCTTCACTGTTTCTTCTTCGAGGTCGGTTCGTTTTATCAGATCTTCCATTGACAATTCGAGGACGCTGCGAGCTGTGTCACAACCGATGGATTTCAACTGGTCAATGATCCATCCATCGATCTCATCACTGAACTCATCAAGGTTGACATCCTCATCCTCCTCACCGCCGCTTTCGCGGTACACATCAATCTCGTAGCCGGTAAGCTGACTGGCCAGCTTGATGTTGAGGCCTCCTTTTCCTATTGCCAGTGACACTTCGCTGGGTTTGAGGTACACTTCAGCCTTTTTTGTATCCTCAATCAGTTTGATGGCGGAGATTTTTGCCGGGCTCAGGGCACGCTGGATAAAGAGCTGGTTGTTAGTGGTGAAATTGATCACATCAATATTCTCATTCTTCAGCTCCCGCACGATACCATGGATACGTGATCCCTTCATCCCGACACAGGCGCCCACGGGGTCAATTCTCTCGTCATACGATTCAACCGCCACCTTTGCGCGCTCCCCGGGAACCCTTACAATTTTCTTGATGGTGATCAGTCCGTCGAAGATTTCCGGAACTTCAAGCTCAAACAACCTTTCCAGAAAGACCGGTGAGGTTCTTGACAAGATGATCAGCGGACTGTTATTCTTCATTTCCACCTTGATCACAACAGCCCTTATGCTATCACCTTTCCTGAAAAAATCGGAAGGTATTTGTTCAGTTTTAGGCAATATCAGTTCATTGCCTTCATCATCAAGGATCAGGGTTTCGCGTTTCCAAACCTGATATACCTCTCCGGTGATGATCTCGCCTATCCGGTCTTTATATTTGTTGAACACATTGTTTTTCTCCAGATCGAGGATCCTGGCGGTAAGGTTTTGCCGCAGAGCCAGTATAGCCCGGCGCCCGAAATCGACCAGCTTCACCTCATCAGTCACTTCTTCGCCCAACTCATAATCATCGTCAATTTTCTTTGCCTCGGATAAGGAAATCTGCAGGTTGGGGTCCACCACCTCTCCATCGGGAACTACCTCCCGGTTTCTCCAGATCTCAAAATCACCCTTGTCAATGTTGATAATAACATCAAAATTTTCATCGGTATTGTATCGCTTCAGAAGCATACTTCTGAAGACGTCCTCCAGCACACTCATCATTGTAGCCCTGTCAATGTTTTTCAGTTCCTTGAATTCTGAAAAAGT
>JAXDBV010000003.1:0-9285 GCA_034678415.1 Bacteroidales bacterium | reverse complement strand
GGAGGAAGGCTAACCGGCTGAACGGACTGTTAGGTATCGTCACTGACGACAGCCGAAACGGTAGGATCATGCTGGTGGGTGAGGCCGATCTGCACCTCAGCAACTCCTTCGGCGGAGCTGAACAGATAGACCTGAAATGGAGAAAAAGCGGACCACTGATACAGGAGCTGAAAACAGGACTCAATATTCCTTATCTATTCAACACGCCGGCAGGTATCGATGTACAATTCAACCTATATAAAAAGGATACGAGTTACATGAACATCAGGGGCCATGCGGGGATACAGGTCATGAGGAAAGGGGGAAACTACTATAATATCTTTTATGATGTGACATTGTCGTCGCAGATCAGGGCGTGGCAGGAATTGAATGGGACACCGCTCATGGAGGAATTCACTGCCCGCCTGTATGGCATTGGCATGAACCGGTCGGATCTTGATATGGCTGAGAATCCCCGTAATGGTTACCGGATCAATGTGCAGGCAGGAACGGGAACCCGGCGGTTAAGGAATGTGGATGAGAAGGATACCCTCTCTTTGAGGCAGGCAACGCGCCTGGAGATGAACGGATCAGCAGAGGTGTACATTCCTGCCGGACAGAGAAGCGTTGTACTTCTTAGAAACCATTCGGGATACATGTATGCTTTTTCAAAAGATAAAGGAAAGCTGGAGATTTATGAGAATGAACTGTTCCGCTTTGGAGGTTTTCATTCCATGCGCGGATTCGATGAAGACAGCTACCGTGTTTCCATGTTTACTGCCCTTACACTGGAGTTACGCTACCTGTTTCAGCCGTTGTCACATTTCTATGTTTTCATTGACGGAGCGTACATAAGAAATGATCAGCCGGGGAAGCTTGTTGAGAATAAGCTTGTAGGTCTGGGTGCGGGAATGCAGTTGAACACCCGGGCAGGTATTCTCAGCCTGGCCTATGCCCTGGGGAAGGGCGAGGGCTATCCTTTCCGGCTGCAGAACGGGAAGATACACATCGGTTACGTGAGCCTGTTCTGAGGATTCCCGGGATTGACCGCCGGCAGCGATGGGTGCCGCAAGGGTACGAGCCTTCCTGCCCATGTACCGCGTCATATGCCGCCCTGCTCACGCCAGATGCCGGTTAACCGGCCTTACTCCGTCTTCCGGTGTACGTAAACAGAGCTGGCCTGGGCAGCAGGCATGATCAACATATCGTTGATGTTCACGTGCGGCGGACGGGTGACTGCATATAAAATCGCATCGGCAATATCATCCCCGGTGAGGGGTGTTAACCCGAGGTAAGGTGTTTTGGCTTTTTCCTCATCCCCCTTGAACCGTACGAGGGAAAATTCTGTTTCCACCAGCCCGGGACAAATGGAAGTGACCTTTATGCCGTGCTTTACCAGGTCAATGCGCATTCCCCTGGTCAGGGCATCGACGGCAAACTTGGTGGCGCAATAAACGTTTCCTTTCTCGTACACCTCCTTGCCGGCGATGGAACCGATGTTCACAATATGCCCGCTTCCCCTTTCAATCATTCCCGGGACCAGTGCCCGGGTAACATACAGCAGCCCCTTAATATTGGCATCGATCATAGTATCCCAGTCATCGGTATTGCCTTCCTGCATCAGGTCCAGGCCTACCGCTCCTCCGGCGTTGTTGACCAGCAGGTACACAGGCTTCCATTTGTCCGGGAGTGCTTTCAGGGCTTTCTCCACCTCATCCTTTTTCCGCACATCGAACACAAGGCATAACACATCAGCACCTGTCTTTTTTCTGATCTCATCCTGCAGTGACAGAAGCCGTTCTTTCCTTCGTCCCGTGATGATCACGTCAAAATGATTGGCGGCAAGTAAACGGGCAGTAGCGTTCCCGATGCCCGATGTGGCACCTGTAATGAGAGCAATTATCTTTTTCATGGGCGCTTCTTTTGCCATAAAAATACAAAAAACGGCGGATGACCGGAGCAACCTCCCGTATTGCACCCGGTATCCGTACGGATTCCGGTCTGCCTACCGGAAAAAATAAGCATGTTCATCATCATGGTACGATATGTTGACTATATTTGTTGGGTTCAAAATGTGCCACACCGCCATGCTGATCGGCCAGGTTACTTTACAGACTGCTCTGGATTTGGGTTTAACGCCGGAGGAATTTGAGAATATCCGTGCTGTACTGGGCAGGATACCTAACTTTACGGAGCTCAGCATTTATTCGGTGATGTGGTCTGAACATGCTTCTTATAAGAACTCCATCCGATGGATCAAGACGCTACCGAGGAAAGGTAAACATCTGCTGGCTGAAGCCGGATCGGAGAATGCGGGCCTGGTGGATATTGGCAGTGGCCTGGCCTGCGCCTTAAAGATAGAGTCGCACAACCATCCTTCCGCCATTGAACCATACCAGGGGGCGGCCACCGGTGTGGGAGGGATCAACCGGGATATTTTTACCATGGGGGCCAGGCCTGTGGCTCAGCTGAACTCTCTCCGTTTCGGAAATATCACCCTGGACCGCACCAAATGGCTTATGAAGGGGGTGGTCAGGGGTATCGGCGATTACGGAAACGCTTTCGGTGTTCCTGTTGTTGGGGGAGAGGTGTACTTCGACGAATGTTACAACACCAACATTGTTGTGAACGCCATGTCGGTAGGCATCATGAAGAAGGAAGAAGCGATCTCGGCAACGGCCAGGGGGGTGGGAAACCCGGTGTTTATCGTAGGGTCGCGGACAGGAAAGGACGGGATCCATGGAGCCACGTTTGCCTCGGCCGATATCACGGCCAGCTCAGCCGACGATCTGCCCAGCGTGCAGGTGGGTGATCCCTTCATGGAAAAGCTCCTCCTGGAAGCTACCCTTGAACTGAACCGAACGGGTTATATAATAGGTATGCAGGATATGGGCGCCGCAGGTATCATATGCTCCACCTCGGAGATGTCGGCTAGGGGAAAAGTAGGAATGCGCATTGACCTCAGCAAGGTGCCCCTCCGGCAGAAGGAAATGGAACCATGGGAGATACTTCTTTCCGAATCACAGGAGAGGATGCTCGTGGTGGTTAAAAAAGGGAAAGAGAAAGAGGTGGAAGCTATTTTCAGGAAGTGGGATCTGGTTTGTGAGATCATCGGTGAGGTGATACGTGACGACCGCCTGTTGTTTTACTGGGGCGATGAGAAGGTTGCGGATGTTCCTGCCGCATCGCTGGTGCTGGGTGGCGGAGCGCCCGTGTATGAACGGGAGATGCGCGAACCGGCCTATGTCAGGGAATTCCGCAAATTCAGGATCGACGATATAACGGAGCCTGACAACCTGAAGGATATTGCCTGCATGCTCTTAATGCATCCAAACATCGCTTCCAAGCGGTGGGTTTATACACAATATGATACCATGGTGCAGACTAATAATATGAGCACCAATTTCCCGTCGGATGCCGCCCTGGTAAACATTAAGGGGACACGCACGGCGCTGGCCCTCACGGTTGACTGCAACGCGAGGTATGTGCAGGTCGATCCCTCCATCGGGTCACAGATCGCCGTGGCTGAAGCGGCAAGGAATATCATATGTTCGGGGGGAGATCCCCTGGCTATCACCAATTGCCTTAACTTCGGCAATCCTTACAATCCGGAGGTGTACTGGCAGTTCGTACAGTCAATAAGGGGCATAACAAAAGCATGCAAAAAGTTTGAGACACCAGTCACGGGAGGAAATGTCAGCTTTTATAATCAGAACGTGATGAATGGTACGGTGGAACCCATTCATCCCACACCGGTGATCGGCATGCTGGGTATACTGCGCGAGAAGAATAACCAGATGACCATGGCCTTCAAGAATAAGGGCCATATGGTATTTCTCATCGGCAGCTCGCTGAACGATATATCCTCCTCGCAGTACCTGGTATCATGGCATGGAGTGAAAAAATCACCCCCGCCGTACTTCGACCTGGATGCCGAATACCGGCTACAAAGAGTGGTGCGTGATCTGATACGGTACAGTATGATCATGTCGGCCCATGATGTTTCGGAGGGAGGACTTTTCGTTACACTGATTGAATGCTGCCTGCCCCGTGGGCTGGGGTTTGACATAACCACGGATGCCGAAATACGCAAGGATGCTTTCCTTTTCGGGGAGGCGCAAAGCAGGGTGGTGGTGTCGGTAGCACCTACCCGCGAAACCGATTTTATCGATTTTATGATCAGGGCAGAATTTCCTTTCTCGGTCATCGGGCATGTTACAAAGGGAGAGATCAGGATCGATGATATATCCTACGGATTTATCTGCGACATGAAACGGCTGTATAACACCGCCATCGAAAAACACCTGGATACGGCCGGCTGATTCCTCCCTCAGTCGCGGGTTACGGTAAGGCATCCTCATGTGGCAAAATCACTTGCCCGAAACAAATCAGACAGGGGTAAAATAAATCATCGATTTTACAGTTCATAATCAAAAAGAAGAAGTTTGAAACATTTCATATATATTCTATTATTACTGATCAGTATTCCCCTGTCCGGACAGCGTGAAAAGGTTAAAAACGATCCTTCCTACGACAAGAAAATGCTGCATTTTGGCTTTACCCTTGGACTGAACACAATGGACTTCAAGGTGGTGCATAACGAGGCCAGCTATAACACGGATTCGTTGTTTGCAGAGGTAAGTCAGCTAAGACCCGGATTCAATATAAATATTGTCTCAAACCTCAGGCTGAATGAGACCTTTGATCTGCGGTTCCTGCCGGGTGTCAGCTTTGGGCAGCGAAACCTGATGTTTCATAAGCAGAAAAAGCTGTACGACGATAACCACACCCTGGAGTCGTCATTCATTGAGTTCCCGCTGGTGATGAAGTACAAGTCGAAGCGGCTGAACAATTACCGGCCTTATCTTCTGGGTGGTGTGGATTATCGTATTGACCTTGCAGCGCGCAAGGAATATGATGAGGAGGAAGAAGTATACGTGAGGCTTAAACGGGGAGATCTGTATTATGAGGTGGGTGTGGGGATAGATTTTTACCTGCCCTTCTTCAAGTTCAGTCCTGAGCTTAAGCTGGCCACGGGAACGCGGGATGTGTTTGTGCATGAACCGGCCGGCAGCCATCCCTATTTTGCAGATGCCATCGACCGGGTGAGGTCAACCCTCATAATCCTCTCATTCCATTTCGAATAATATCCAATTATACAGGCAGGATAACCTCAGAGCTTCGGTTGTTGCTTACACCGCGGGAAGCGTATCAGCAGGACATGTTGCATACGATCATTGCATCGAGGATGGGCGTGGAGAGGGACTCACTGAAGGGAATCCCCATACGGCGGCGGTCACTTGATGCCCGGAGAACACCTGCCCTTGTACATGTTGAACTTGAGGCATTTGTGGATTATCCCTTTCCGGGATACTCCTGTTACAGTCCTACTGTTGCCGATGTGAGCCAAGCTGAGCCGGTTATCATTGCCGGCACCGGCCCCGCGGGAATTTTTGCTGCACTTGCCCTTTTAGAGCATGGCCGGAAACCTGTCCTTGTCGAAAGAGGCAAGGAGGTGTCGGAACGGATGAAGGATATCGCCGCAATCGCCAGGATTTCCGCCGTTGAGCCTGATTCAAACTACTGTTTTGGTGAAGGCGGCGCAGGGGCTTTTTCTGACAGCAAGCTCTATACCCGTTCAAAGAAGAAAGGCGATACCGGAAAAGTATTGGATATCCTTCATTACCATGCGGCTCCTGAAGGTGAGCCCTATCTCCTTCTGAGTTCATACAGGACAATGGCAACAGCCATCGATACATTGATCGAGTCAACGGCAGGATTGGGGGAACAGGTCGGGATGAATATCCGATCTTTCACCTTGCTCATCAGATGTTCAGAGATACCCGATGCTTCATTACCGAAAAGAATCAACCCGTGGTCCGGGAGGGGGGCCCGGCTGATATCGGTGCCATTGTTACCTGTGGCGATAACCCTGATACCGGGATGTCCCGTCAGTAGTTGTTCCAGGTTGACAGAATGAATCTGCACCCGGGTAATGGAACCCATGGTAGCCTGTACCACCTTCGGATTGAAAGGATCGGCTGTGGATTCGGAACAGAGAATATGGTTTATGTTGAACCAGTCGGCCAGACGAATGATAGTCCCCAGGTTTCCCGGATCTTGTATATTGTCCAACCCGATGACGATCTCCCTTTCAAGCACGGTGGCTTCAAAGGTATAGGCCGGTATCCTGACTAGGGCCAGTACCTGGTGGGCGGCCTTCAGGGCACTGATCCGTGCCAGTTCATCATCGGTCACAAGGTGGAAGGTTGCCGGCGGCTTAACCAAACCGCTGTAGAGCGTAGACCATTCGCGGGTGCCAAAAACAGCCACCACACTGAAATCCGAAGTGAGAACCTCATGCACCGTCTTCACCCCTTCACAGATAAACAGACCCGATGATAACCGGTTCTTTTTCTGGCGCAGAGACCTGATAAGGCTGACCTGTTTTTTACTGATCATAATCTGCCCGTGGTGCGGGATCAATCCCCTCCAACGTTTTAATACAACTTAATATTCTATTATATTTGTTTCCAAAAATCGAGCATTGTGCAGTGGACTGGATGTTATAAGAGCTTTCTCTTTTCCGTACATCAGTGGTTTTTCTTCCTTCTGGTGATCTTTGCGTTTTCCTCATGTAACACTACCAAATATGTACCGGAGAATCAATATCTTCTTGGTAAAAATACGCTTAATTTCGACAAGAATGCCTTTAAGCGCGAGGAATTAAAGAACTACATCAAACAGAAACCCAACAAGAGGATTCTCGGTGTCAAATTTCATCTTGCGCTTTACAACCTTTCCGACCTGGACAACAGCAACTGGTTTCACCGCTGGTTGCGGAAGATTGGCGAAGAGCCAGTGGTTACTGATCCATACCTGGTAGACAAAAGCACCCAGCAGCTGACCACTTATGCCCATAACAAAGGGTATTTCAATGCAACGGTGACCAAGTTTATTGTTTACCGGAAGAAGAAATCAAAGGTGAGCTATACCCTTCAGAGCGGGAAACCGTATACCATCCGCAAGATTGACTACGTGATTGAAGATACATCTCTCAACAATATTATTCTCGGAGACTCACTTAATACCATCTTCAAGCGTGGAGATCTTTATGATTCGGAGAAGTTACAGCAGGAGCGGGAAAGGATTGAGCGTTACCTGAAGAACAGGGGGTATTTCAATTTCACCAAGGAGTATGTTTTTTACGAGGTGGATAGTACCGTGGGCAGGAACCAGGTTGACTTGTTCATCGATATCAAGCAAGTGACGGAACAGGCAGGTTCTGGCATGGTCAAGGTGATGTCTCATCGTAAATACAACATCGGAAATGTATTTGTATATATGGATTTTGATGCGCGGAAAGCATTGGCCGACCAGGCGGATTACTTCAGTCACCTAGACACCGTCCGGTATGACGGATTGTTCTTTATAGGGGAGAATCTGAATTTCAGCGTAAGGCCGGAAGTGGTGAAACGGGCCAATTATATTATTCCCGGCAACCGGTATAACCTTGAGAATGTTGACAAAACCTATAACCACCTGGCATCGCTCAGGATTTTCAAACTGGTGAATATCCTTTTCAGGGAGGCGGGTGCGGCGGATCAGCCGGTCAATGAAGAAGGAACGCTTGACTGCCATATCCAGTTATCCACCTTTAAGAAACAATCATATGCCGTGGAGGTTGAAGGGACCAACTCTGCCGGGTACCTGGGAGTGGCAGGTAACTTTATTTACCAGCATAAGAATCTGTTTAAGGGAGCGGAGTTTTTTGATACCAAGTTCAGGGGAGCGACCGAAGCATACGTTGACACAACGGCAGATATCAGAAAAATAAGAAACTCAAGGGAGATCGGTATTGAAACCGGCTTACAGCTGCCCCGGTTCCTTTTCCCCTTTCTCAATACCGAATCATTTGTGAAAAAATATGATCCGAAAACCCGCTTCTCTCTTGCTTATAATTACCAGGACCGGCGAGACTATACACGAACCATTGCCCGGGCTTCTTTTGGATATCAGTGGAAAGGCAATGCATTTACCACTTTCTTTGTTACTCCTTTCGATTTTAATACAGTAAGGATCTGGAACATTGATTCGGTGTTCAAGAAAAAAATTGAAGACACATACCTTGAATACAGTTTCAGGGATGTATTGATTTCGGAGTCATCCCTGAGTTTTATATATAATAACCAGAACATTAAGAAGAAGGTAGATTTTACCCTGTTCAGGTTCAATGCCGCCTCTGCCGGTAACGTGTTCTCGGCATACAACATGTTGACCAATAAACCCAAAACGGAAGGCACCTACAACATTCTGGGGAATGAATATGCGCAATATATAAAAACCGATGCTGATTTCAGCTACCATCAGGTTGTGAATGATGCCAGTGAATTTGTGTACCGGGTGTTTATCGGTGCAGGCATACCCTATGGTAATTCACAGGCTCTGCCCTTTGAAAAGAGGTATTTCTCCGGCGGGGCAAACAGCTTGAGGGCATGGACAGTACGAGGGGTGGGACCGGGCAGCTCAACCCAGAAAGTGTCGACACGTTTTCCCAACCAGACGGGCGACATCAAACTGGAGGCAAACCTCGAATACAGGTTCGAATTATTCTGGGTGCTCGAGGGAGCCCTGTTCATCGATATGGGGAACGTGTGGGATATGAGGTACGAATCGCTCACCCCCAATTCCAATTTCGACTGGTCAAGGTTTTATAAGGAGTTAGCCCTGGGGACAGGCCTTGGGATACGTTTTGATTTTTCATTCTTTCTCATACGGTTGGATATGGGTCTCAAGCTGTATGACCCCAATTTTAATCCCCTGAGCGACCAGAACGGTTCCGTGTCCACCCTGACAACCAGGTGGCCGTTGTTTAATCCTAATCTAAGCAGGGACTACCGGCTGATGGCTATACAGATAGGATTGGGATACCCGTTCTAATACACTTAAACATAGCTTAATTTCAACATGTTGGTCTGTCCCCGTTTAATCATGGGTGTGCTTCCCACGTGTACCACCACATCGTTTTCGCTGATCAGCTTTCCGGACAAGAGGAAGCGGAGGGAATGGTTAATGGCCTCGTCGATACGTTCAAATTTTTCCATGTAAAAAACACGTACACCCCATACAGGAGACAGCAGGGGCAGCAGCTTCATGTTGGGCGTAAACGCGAATATCCTGGCACGGGGTCGATGACTGGCTATACGCAGCGCCGTGTATCCTGAGTTGGTAAAGGTGATAATGGCTGACGCCTCGGTCTGCTCCGCCATTTTCACGGCAATATAGCAGATGGAGTCGGGAAGGAAT
>JAXDBV010000002.1:0-7851 GCA_034678415.1 Bacteroidales bacterium | reverse complement strand
TTTGTTTCAGAGGAAATCGGAGCGCAATACCTTGTACCACTGTTGGGCATATATAAACGTGCTGATGAGATAGACTTTAATTTGCTGCCAGATAGGTTTATACTGAAAACCAATCATGGCTCTGGCTGGAATATTTTATGTGAAGACAAAAAATCTCTGAATTTAAAAAAGGCACGGCGATTACTTAGTAAATGGCTGCTTTATAATGCATATTATCTTTCACGTGAAAAGCAGGTAAAAAACATAAAACCTCTTATCATATGTGAGGAGCTCCTCGACTATAATATAAATGATTTCAAATTTTTTTGCCATAATGGAGAACCTTTTATTGTTCAGGTAGATATTGGAAGATTTACGAATCATAAAAGAGCATTCTATAATATGACATGGACCAAACAGGATTTTTCATTTGTTTATCCGATTTATTCTGAAGATATACCTCCACCTGAGAAATTTGAAGAAATGAAGGAGGTCGCGAAAAAGCTATCAAAACAGTTTAAGTTCTCAAGAATTGATTTATATATTCATCAGGCCAAGGTATATTTTGGAGAAATAACATTTTTCCCTGAAGGTGGTTCGGGTTACTTTATACCTCCCGAATACGATATGATCATGGGAAACTTTATTAATCTATGAATATTGTTACTTCATCCGAATTGGATTTGGATGAAATTGCCAGATGTCATATATCTGCATTTCCCAAATCACTTTCATCTAAATTAGGAAAATCGTATTGTATTAAAATGTTGTCATTCTATCTAAAAGATGATAGAGGAATACTTTTTCATATAAGAAATGAGAGTCAGATAATAGGGTACTGTGGAGGATTGATGCATCGAAAATCGGGAATGCATGGTTCTGCAACGAGTATGACACAATACACATTTACAGAACTCATTAAGAATATAATAATTAGACCCTGGTTACTGGTTCACCCAGATATTACTAAAAGAATACCATTTATCTGGAAGAATGTAAAGATCAAACTATGTATGTATCATTTGAATACTAAGAAAGCCAGGGGTAATAATGTAAGAGAAGCATTTATTCCATCCATGGGACTGGTAGTAATAGGTGTATTACCTGAATACCAGGGTAAAGGATATGGTTCGGTAATCCTGAGGGAATTTGAAAGAAGGGCATTGGAAAAAGGATTCAAACGGATAAACCTCAGTGTCAGAAGAGATAATGAAAAGGCAATTTCGGCTTACCTGAAGAATGGCTGGTCTGTCGGCTCCGCCGGCAAAGAAGAATTATCAATGTTCAAAAACCTGTGATGGGTATTCTTACCGTCTGTGTACCTGTTTATAACGAATCCCGATTCATCGACCGCCTGATCAGTTCACTGATGAATGCGGCTCCTGATGAAAAGGAAATCATCCTGATAGACGGAGGCAGCACTGATGATACTATTTCAAAAATCAAGAGCTGGCAAAAGGTATATCCACAGCTACGACTTGTAATCAATGACCTGAAATATGTAAGTCACGGATTTAATAAAGCATACAGGGATATTACATCCGATTACATTGCCTTACTTGGAGCCCATGCCGCTTATCCCGATAATTATTTTGAAAAGGGTATTGAAATATTAAAAAGTGGACTTGCCGATGCCGTTGGAGGGACATTGAAACAGGATGGCAGGACAGAGAAAGGAAAAATCATCGCACAATGCATGAGTTCAAAATTCGGGGTGGGGAACACTGAATTCAGAACTTCACGGGAGAAAAAATATGTCCCGAGTGTAGCTATGGCTATTTACAAAAAAAGTGTATTCGAGAGCATCGGGTTGCTGGATGAGGAACTGATCAGGAACCAGGATGACGAATTCCACTACAGGATGAATGCGCATGGCTTAAAGATCCAAATGGATCCTGAAATGGAACTGACATATTTTGTAAGAGATGATTTCGCGTCGCTATGGTCCCAGTATTATCATTACGGCCTCTTCAAACCACTGGTATTAAAAAAAGTCAACAGCGGCTTCCGGTTACGGCATATTATTCCTTCCTTGTTCGTCCTTTACATCGTGGCTGCACCTTTGTTGTTCTTAATGAGCCCGGTGACAGCGCTGCCATTGATCCTCTATATTATGCTTGCTTTACTATTTTCAATCAGGATTTCACTGAAACCCAAAAAACTTACACAGGCTTTTATTGCTTTTACGGTTTTGCACATATCCTATGGCCTGGGATTTATTGTTGGAATAAAAAAAATATTGTGAGATTGTTGAGTTTGTTTTTATTTACATGTTTTGAATCTGTCGAGGTGTTTCACATACCTTCTGTATGTATTGAAGAATTGGGTGCCCGGTGCAAGGTAAACCATGGGACTTGAATAAAAACCCGGAGCAAGGGCTACAGGCCAATGCTTTTGAAAGAATTTGAAGCACGGGCAAGGAAGGAAGGATTCAACAAGATTCACCTGACAGTAAAAAAAGATAATCATCAGGCTATAAAAGCTTACAAAAGAAATGGCTGGATTGCAGTCAATGAAGGGGCTTCTGAGTTACATATGTTCAAAGATATTAACTGAATTTTTAATTCCATTTCTTGAGAGAGCCACGACAGTGACCCTCCTAACTGATTTATAAAGATTAATAAGACAACTATTCAAATTGTTGTTAAATCGGTTGCTTCATCAACAAGAAATCATAACCCTCTGATGTTGATTCATTAAAGTTATTTTTTTAGCGTAAACGACTATCAAATATGAACCTTAATAGCGATATGAAAATACTCTTGCATTACACTTATAATCGGCATTAGGTTTTGACCAATTATGCCATACATTTAATAATGAGCAATCAGTATGAAGACGTATTTATTGCGGCAAGCTCAGAAACTTGGGATATACTACAAACAAGTCGAGTATGTAAAATTCCTTGGGAAAGAGCTTAAAGTAATCAAAGGAACCATCAGGAAAAGCAATGACCAGGATGATGCATGGTTGTTCGAGTTGGCTAAACATCACCGAATAATTTTTGATGTAGGTAGCAATATAGGTCAGTCCGCGTTACTAATGCTTTTGAATGATTCTGTTGAAAGAATTGCTTTGGTTGATCCTAATCCATTAGCCCTTGCATGGGCGGCAGAGAACTTAATCATGAACAATCTTTCATACAAAGCTCATTTTGTTCCTGCATTCGTTTCAGATAAAAGCGGTGAAATGATAGAACTTTATACTGTTGGCGTTGGTGCCGCCGGTTCCAAGTATAAGGGCTTCGCAAAAACCGCAGCCAGGACGGATTCCCATTTCACTGTTGAGACTCTTACATTGGATTTGCTAAGTGAGAGCTTGGGCCTAAAACCCGATATGATTAAAGTCGATGTTGAAGGCGCTGAATATGAAGTATTAAAAGGTGCAGTGAGACTGGCTTCGGAAAGCCGCCCGGTTTTCTTTGTTGAAATGCATTCAGGACCGGAACGAAGCATTGTTAACAACACAGAAAGAATTCTTGACTGGTGCGGTCAGGAAAATTATCGTGCCTGGTATATGAAAACTAAAGAGGTGCTAAGTATCGAAGCAATAAAAAGCAGGGGCAGATATCATACTTTAATATTGCCCGGGGAACAGGATTTCCCTGAGTACCTCAAAACAATTGAGCAAGGCCAGGCTATAACTTTTAGCTGAATTTTTATATATATTTTTCATTTAATTTAGTCAGAATATTGGATTGCAGCATTCTTTTTTTTGACATGAACTTTAACCATTCCTCTGTGAATGCCGGGGGAAAAACAGGACCTGCAGTCCTGTCACAGCAACAACAATGAATCAACAATACCGGTGTCACAGCCCGGCCATTAATGCTGGTGGATCTCACGTAAGATGCAAGCCGGTCTCACGTACAGCAACGCTGAAGATCATCCGTGATTAAAGGACAATCCGGTATTCCCATATAGCCTGTTAAGAATGGTAAAAACAGTATTTGATTATGTAGCCGCGGTGGTCGGGTTGGTATTGCTGTCGCCGTTACTGGCAGTTACCGGCCTGTTGATCAGTGTCCTGATGCCCGGCCGCGTATTCTTCGTTCAAAAACGGGTGGGGAAGGAGGGGAAAGAGATCGGGGTGATTAAGTTCCGTACGATGGAAGAGGCGTCAGGCACGGAGGGGGGTGACATACATATCGGCGATTATAAAAGGGTTACACGGTTGGGTAAGATCCTGCGGCGCACAAAAATTGATGAGCTGCCCCAGCTCATCAATATTCTCAGGGGAGAGATGTCGGTGGTGGGGCCGCGGCCGGAGGTGAGGAAGTGGACAAGCGTGTATCCCGACCTGTGGGCCGTCGTGCATAGCGTGAAGCCCGGCATCACCGACAGTGCATCCGTTGAATTCGTAAACGAGGAAAAGATCCTTGCCGCATCGCCCGACCCGGAAAGGACCTATCGTGAGGAGATCCTGCCGCGCAAGCTTGAACTGTATGTCAGCTATGTGAATAACCACAGTCTTGCCGGGGATATCCGGATCATTCTTCACACCATTAAAGCAGTAATTTCTGGTCGATGAACACGTTGAAAATACCCTTTGCCAGGGTGCCGCTGGCCGGCAACGAGATGCGTTATGTCAGGGAGGTGCTTGAGAGCGGCTGGCTCACCACCGCGGAGAAAGCGCACCTGTTCGAGGAGCGCTTTGCCGCCGCCGTGCTCGCCCGTTATGCCTGTGCCGTCACCTCATGCACTGCCGCCCTCCACCTTGGCGTTGAAGCCCTCGGGGTGAACAGGCGCGATAAAGTGATGGTCCAGTCCATGACATTTGCCGCCTCCGCCGAAATCATCAGGTACCTCGGCGCCACCCCTGTCTTCCTCGATACGGAATACGGCACTAACCTGCTAACAACGGATATCCTGGGCGACGCCATCAGGAAACATCCGGATGTGCGAACGGTCATCATTGTCCATTACGGTGGCCAGCCGGCAGAGATGGTGTCGGCGAACGGCAACGGTATACTGGATGTCTGCATCAAAAACAATATCCGTATTGTCGAGGATGCGGCACATGCCTTTCCTTCACGGCTCAACGGCAGGCCTGTCGGTTCGTTCGGCGATGTCACCTGCTTCAGCTTCTATGCGAATAAGACCATCACCACCGGCGAGGGCGGTATGCTGGTGACCAATGATGAACAGATCTGCCGGCGCGCCAGGACGATGCGCCTCCACGGCATCGACAGGGATATATGGAAGCGCTATACCTCTGGAAACCCTTCCTGGGAATACGATGTGGTCAGCGCCGGGTTCAAATATAATATGTCGGATGTCAACGCGGCCATAGGCCTTGCCCAACTGGAAAAAGCCGAAATATTCAGAAAAGAACGGCAACGGGTGGCGGAATACTATTACCGGCAGCTCTCCGGTCTTGAAATGATCGACCTGCCGGTGTGCCGGGTGCCCCATGACGATCATGCATGGCACCTGTTCCCGCTGGTGCTGAACCCGAAGGCAAGGATATCCCGCAATGAATTTATTCATAAAATGTCGGAGGCGGGGATCGGTACCTCGGTGCATTACAAACCCCTCCACCGGATGACCTATTACCAGAAAAAGTACGGCCTTAAACCCGAAGATTTCCCCAACGCCGAACGCACCTGGAGGGGCAATGTGTCACTGCCGGTCTATCCTTACATGACGGAAGAGGAGCTTGATTATGTGACCGGAACGATCCGGAAGCTACTGACTGTATAGCGTGGGCATACCATGTCCGCGTTCTGCCGCTTTCTAACAGGATGGCTCTGACAGGGATGTGAGCTCTCCGGGCCCGGCTTTTTGCCAGGTATGAAACGTCGTTACATGAGGAAATCCGGGCAAACGATATGCCTGAGGATATAATCCCGGTTGTTGCGTGCCGGGTATGAACGTCTGCTGATCCATTTCCCGGGCCGGGGGCGAACCATCGTATGAATCATTCCCCGGGACAACATGAAACCTTTCCTCCATCATGGAATAAACGCTGAACGCGTCGGACTTCCCGGTCTTCCGGAAAACCTTCCTTCCTCTTCTTTCCGCACCAACCTGCAGATAGGGGCATTTTCGCCGGCTGCACCAAACAACATCCCCTGGAATTTAATTCCGTAATTAATTACGAAATTATCACTGAGTAAATTCAGTAATTTTTCATTGTCGTGGCTGAAAATCGACATCCCGTTGTCAATAACTCTGTTGATTTATCGTCACATTTATTGGGGGATATTACTTTTCATTGGTATAACTTAGCTGTTCAGTGGTATTTATGATGTCGGGTGTTCGGGACATAGCGTATGATGTACTTATACAGCGTCACCGGTTGACATCCCGTCAGGTGAATCTGCTGTTGGGGGAGCGTGTTCTGGCGGAAGATGTGAACGGCAAGCTGGCGGATCTTGAGACGTTGAATGAGTTCATCCGTGTGGCGGATGCATTCAACGCCGCAGGCATAGGTTTCATCCCGCTGAAAGGGCCGGTGCTGTCATACCGGCTGTACGGCGATGCTACAACAAGGTATTACAGGGACCTTGACATACTGGTTGAATGGCACCAGGCGGGAATGGCTGATGAAATCTTATCGAGGCTGGATTACGCGGCCCGCGCGCCCTCCTGGCCCGCGGAAAGGAAGCGTCAACAACGGTTGATGAAGCATACGCACCAGCTGTCGTATGAACATAACGTCACTCACCGGATCATTGAGCTTCACTGGCGACTGGTGGATGTGACACCGGTGAGCAACCGGCGGCTGGAAGAGATAATACGCTGCAACACCATGCCCTTCTCATTTGCGGGCCGGTCGTTCACCGTGTTGTCGGATGAGATGGAACTGCTGTATCTTGTGATCCACGGCGGACTGCACTTCTTCCGCAGGCTGAAATGGCTGGTGGATGCAGACCTCTTTCTGAGAACAAGGGAGATTGACCGGGACAAGTTTACAGCCCTGGCATGTGAGCTGAAAGCCTCACGGCTCATTGCCCTTTTCAGGGCGATACAATCGATATACTTCCCGGGGCACATTACAATCCCGTGCTCCCGGCCACCGGTCCGTTACATGGTAAGCCTTTCGGAAAGGAAGATCGGGAGTACGGGAGACGATGAGCATGACACCATCAGTGGGATCATGCAATCACTCTTCTACCTCTTGGTCGCTTTCCCGGGTGTAAGGTATAAGGCACGAACGGTGCTCAACTTCATGTTTGTACCGGAATACTACGACCACCGGCGCTTTTCCGGGTTCCCGCCCCTGTTTTATGCCTATTGCATGCTGATGCTGGCCGTTAATCGCGCAAAACGATGAAACCAAGGTTCCCCATTACCGATGTAGATATTGAGATCTCCCACGGGAAGAAAGAAGTCGACGTGGCTTTATATGATGATGGCTATTACCGGCTGAACCAGGATGAATTTTCCATGGATGTAGAAGGCGTGGGCTGGTTCTATGTCTCAGACGGGCGGCATATCTATGTCTCCTGTTACCCGGGATGTGATCCGGCAGCCGTTGAGCTTTACCTCAACGGATCGGTCTACGGGGCCGTGCTTCACCAGCGCAAGATCGTGCCCATGCATGGCAGCTGTTTCCGCTACCATGGCACCGGGGTGATGCTCTGTGGCGATACCGGTGCGGGCAAATCGTCGCTCACCGCCTCTTTCTGTCTGAACGGGGCGGAGTTCCTTACCGATGATATCACACCCTTGCTGTACCGCAACGGCAAACCGTATATATGGGCGCTGTCTGACCGTATGAAGCTGTGGAGCGATGCCCTGCGACAACTCGAGAAAGACGAAAAGGGACTCCACCGCATCGATCCCGTAACGGAGAAGTACTACTATCCCATGGATAAAAAACAGGGGAACAGGTACCGGCTCCACCGCGTGTATGTGATCGAAGTGA
>JAXDBV010000001.1:0-3330 GCA_034678415.1 Bacteroidales bacterium | reverse complement strand
ATTTTTTTTGAATAATACCGGATGGCATCGCTCGATTTGTCACCATACGGCAGGTGGGCTGTATCACCAAAATATACCAGCGTTTCGTTCGGAAGAAGCTGCCGTATGGCCGCAGCCACCGTCAGACCGCCAATCCCCGAATCAAAAATCCCGATGGGTTGATCAGGCTTGAGTATCATACATGATTCATTCGTTCACGCTAAAATTATGATCATTTCGCGAATAAAAAAAGCCATCAAGGACGAATGATGGCTTTGTAATTAAAGAAATCCTTCCGGTTACTGTATGCCCAGTTTCTTCTTGACCAGGGGCAGCACATCCTCGCTCACCTCGGAAAAGTAAACCACGGATCCCCTGCTGAGATCGAAAATATATGTATATCCGTTCTCCTTTCCCACCTCTTTTATGGCTTTATCCGCTTTTTCAATTATGGGTTGCAGGAGCTGTGATTCTTTCTGTCCCATATCCTGTTGCGCTGTGGTTTGAAAAGCCTGTATCCTTTCCTGAAGATCGGTAAGCTCCTGTTCCTTGGTCTGTTTGATCAGATCCGTGTAATTATTCTGGTTCTTCAGATAATCCTGTACTTTATTCTGATATTCCACCTGCATGCTTTCAAGTTGTCCTTCCAGCTGTTTTACATAGCGTTCAAGAATAAGCTGGGCACTATCGCGTTCAGGCATGGCAGCAAGGAGTTCCTGGCTGTTGATATGCCCGAATTTCAGTTTTACTTGCGCATGGACAGCGGCAGAAGAAAAAAGAAGGACAAGGCATACGCTGATGTTAAATAATGTTCTCATTTTAATGTGACGATTGTTAAATTTTTGCAAATGTAATGAATTAATTCTTATAACCTAGCTTCTTCAGAACCTCATCACTCTTGTCATACTTGGGATCTGAGAAAATCAGACTCACGCCTTCCGACGTGTCGAATATGGCGGCATAACCGCCTTCGGTAGCCAGCTCCTTGATGGCATTATAAATCTGATCCTGGATAGGCTTGACCAGCTCCTGCCGTTTCTGAAACAGCTCACCTTCAACACCGAAGTACTTGTTCTGCAGTTCTTTCACCTGTTTCTCCAAACTGATGATCTCCTCTTCCCGCTTCGACTTCATGTCTTGTGTGAGCAGGACCTGCTCCGACTGATACTTGCGATACAGCTTGTCCACCTCCTCATACATGGCCTTAATCTCATTCTCCCATTCCTTTGAGAACTGGTCAAGTTTGTCCTGTGCAGCCTTATAGGCAGGGATATTACTAAGTATGTATTCCGTATCGACGAATCCGAATTTCTGGGTAAAGCCAGTCGCTGATACCAGTAAACATGTCAATAAAATAAGTGCAATCTTTTTCATTTTATCTGTGTATTTGTTTAATATGTTTTAAAACTGCTGTCCGATTAAGAAATGAAACTGTCCCTTATTGACACCAGGCTGACCGGGGACATCATCAAATCCATATCCCCAGTCGATACCCAGCATCCCGAACATGGGCAGGTAAGCCCTGAGACCTATTCCCGCCGACCGTTTCACCTTGAACGGATTGAAATCGTCAATCCGGTACCAGGCATCTCCCGCTTCCAGGAACGCCAACCCATACAAAGTGGCTTGCGGATTGAGCGAAATGGGATAGCGCAGTTCAAGGGTCAGTTTATTATAAACGTTACCAGCTTTTTTACCGTCAACAATAGGTGTCAAAGAACCATTCTCATAGCCGCGCAGGGCGATGGTCTCGCGTCCGTACAGGCTATACCCCGACATGCCATCCCCGCCCAGATCAAAACCCTCAAATGGCGAAGGACCAATCCCCTCATTATAATGGCCAAGGTAACCAAAGGCCGCTTTTGTAGCTAACACCAAATCTCCTGCCAATTTTGTATATAATTCGGATTTAAAAACCCATTTATGGTACTCAATCCACCTATATTTCTCTTTATCAGGAAGTTTACTGTAATCTTTTTCATTGAAAAGCGAATAAGGGGGAGTCACCTGCAGGGAAAAATTAAAGGATGATCCTCTCCTGGGGTAGATTAGCTGATCAACAGAATTCCTGCCAAGGGCTGAAGTAAAACTGAAATTGTTGGATTTTCCGTCGGAGAATAGGAAATAAGCAGACCAGTTCTCGAGCATGTAAGTCTGGAAACTCATTTCGTTATAAAGGGTGAAGAAGTCATCGGGCCAGCTGAGTCGTCTCAGTGAACCAATGGCTGTACCGTTGATGTAGATCGACTGCCGGTTCTTCTCATTCTTTTTCAGTCCATTACTCTGTATGGTACGATAGAAGGAAACGGACAGTGAGTTGGGTTTCTTGCCTCCGAACCATGGTTCGACGAAGGTAAGACTGTATGCCTGGTAATACCTTCCGTTCGACTGGACGCGCAGGCTCAGGTTCTGTCCGTCGCCCTTGGGGATAGGCCTCCACGCATACCCGTGAAAAATATCCTTGATGGCGAAATTATTGAACCGCAGGCCCACCGTACCGATCAGCATGTTGGCCCCCCAGCCGCCTGAGATCTCGAACTGATCAGTAGCCCGTTCCTCAAGATTGTATTCAATATCCACCGTCCCTTCCGCCTGGTTGGGAAGAGGATTGGGGGTTATTTTCTCCGGATCAAAATGCCCTAGTACAGCCAGTTCTCTGACCGATCGTATGATGTCCGACTTGCTGAACAGATCACCTGGCTTGGTCCTCAGTTCCCTCCGGATCACATGTTCATTCGTTTCGGTATTCCCTTTGATAATGATTTGATTGATCGTAGCCTGTTTCCCTTCGAACACCATCAATTCCAGATCAATGGAATCATTCTCCACCACAGCTTCCACCGGGGTGACGCTCGAAAACAGATACCCGTTGTCCATGTATACGTTGCTAACGGCATCATCATCGGAATAAAGCCTCTCTTCCAGCCGTTTCTGGTTGTATGGATCACCCTTCTTGATGTTAAGCACCAGCGATAGATAATCGGAGGGATACTTGGTGTTTCCGATCCATTTGATGTTCCTGTGATAATACCGAGGCCCTTCCTCCACCCAAAGGGTGATACCGATACGCTCATCATTGATCTGGTAAATGCTGTCACGCAGGATGAGAAAATCACGATACCCCGATTCATTGTATTTCTCCTGTATCTTCTTCTTGTCTTCCTTGAATTCACCGGCAATATATTTCGACACCTTGAAAAAGTTGATGTCCTTTTTCTTTGTCTTTTTCATGGACCGCCGCAGCTGAGCATCCGTAAATACCTCATTCCCGATGAAATTGATTTCGGCTATTTTGACCCTTTCGTTCTTCTTCACATCAATGTTTAGTATCACATTGTTGGGAAGTTTGGG